>CAIQJL010000064.1 GCA_903872185.1 uncultured Bacteroidota bacterium
ACCTGATTAACCATTTCATCTTTATCTGTGAAATGTTCGTAAAGTGTTTTTTTTGAGATGCCAAGTTCACGACTTACATCATCCATAGTAACACTTTTTATCCCGTATTTTGAGTACAGGTTGTAAATGCGGCTGAGTATGTTTTCTAAATCTGGATTCATGCTGCAAAGTTAAATAAAAATTAAACTTAGAAAACTATTCACATAAAAAAAGTTTTCTCGGTTTAACATTTTTTCACAATACTGTTTCGTAAGTAATTGTAATTGTGCGATAAAGTAGTTTGGTTAATTTGTACTTTTAAAATATATTTTTATGAATAGGTAAAATTTCTTGTTTAACAGCGAAAAAAATGGGTTTAAAAAATTAGATAAATTTTAATACAATAATCATAAATCTTAATGTCTAAAACCTATATCTTTGCAACGAATTTTTAAATTTAAAAAGATGAAAGCTTATGTATTTCCGGGCCAGGGTGCTCAATTTTCAGGAATGGGAAAAGATCTTTATGAATCTAATCCGTTAGCAAAAGAAATGTTTGATAAAGCAAATGAAATTCTAGGATTTAGAATTACAGATATTATGTTTGGCGGAACTGATGATGAGTTAAAACAAACTAAAGTAACTCAGCCAGCAATTTTTCTTCACTCTGTTATTCTAGCTAAAACTATGGGAGAAAATTTCAAACCTGAGATGGTAGCTGGTCACTCATTAGGTGAATTCTCAGCATTGGTAGCAAATGGAACATTATCTTTTGAAGATGGATTAAGACTTGTTTCTGCACGTGCTCAGGCTATGCAAAAAGCCTGCGAAGCTGAACCTTCAACAATGGCTGCAATTTTAGGTATAGATGATGAAATAGTAGAACAGGTTTGTGCAGAAATTTCTGATGTTGTTGTTCCTGCAAATTATAATAGTCCGGGACAAATTGTAATTTCTGGTTCAGTTTCTGGAATAGACAAAGCAATTGAAGAACTTACAAAACGTGGTGCTAAACGTGCATTAAAACTTATGGTTGGCGGCGCATTTCATTCACCATTAATGGAGCCAGCAAGAAAAGAATTAGCTGCAGCAATTAGTAATACACATTTTTCAAATCCAATTTGCCCGGTTTTCCAAAATGTAAATGCTTTACCTGAAGTAAATCCAGAAAAAATAAAAGAAAATTTAATAGCTCAATTAACTTCACCTGTGCGTTGGACTCAAATTGTGAAAAATATGATAGCAGGTGGTGCTTCATCTTTTACCGAAGTTGGTCCTGGTAGCGTACTTCAGGGATTAATTAAAAAAGTTGATAGAGCAATGGCATGTGTTAGCGCATAAAAAAAAATACCTTTTAAGCGAGGACGCTAAAACACTTTAGTATTTATTAATATTACAAGCGTCCATGCTTGTAATATTAATATTCAGAAAAATGCTATCATTATAAACTAAACAACGATATGGAAGAAATTGGAATTGGTTCGCGAATAAAGCATAACACTTTTGGAGTAGGTGTTGTAATTCAAATTAAATATAGCTCTTATACAGTTACATTTATTGAAGAAGGTATGAAAGAGATTTCGAAAGATTTTTCACACTTTGAAGTGCTTGATAAAACAATGCCTCCAAATGAATTGGTAAGTCTTTTTGATATAGAAAAAAGCTTTATGCAAATAATCCAACGTTATTCAGATATTCAGGAAAATGTGCAGTTGGGAAGCAAATGGACTGGTGGCTCAATGATTTTAAGGCCTGGTGATAAAAACCTGAAAGAAAAAGTAATTCCTATTGATGCATTTTTTCATAAAATAGTAATGATTCGTGATAGAATCAGAACTTTAGAACAACGTGTAAATGCAAGTAAACTTAACGATGAGGAAAAGGTAAATATTCAACAATACATTACAAGAATATATGGAAGTTTAACCTCATTTAATGTGTTATTTAAAAGGACTGAAGATTATTTTATTGGCGATAAGGGAGAATAAGATATTAATTTTATTAAGGTTTTAAATAATAAATGGGAAAAGCGAGGACGCTTTTCCCATTTGTTGTTTTTGTCTAATGCAAGCGACCTCGCTTTTCCCATTTATTGTTTAACCTAATGCAAGCGTCCACGCTTGCATTAGGTTAAAAGCTTTTTATATCAAGCGTCCACGCTTGATATAAATTAAAAATCTTTTACCATTAATTTTGGTTCCATCATTTCGTGAATTGCAAATTTAACTCCTTCGCGACCTACGCCTGAATTTTTTACGCCTCCATAAGGCATCTGGTCAACACGGAAAGTAGGAACTTCGTTAATCATTACTCCACCAGCTTCAATTTCGTTAAATGCATAATTCATTTCACTAATTGAATTTGTATAAACACCAGCTTGTAAGCCGTAATCTGAATCATTTACACTATCAACTGCATTTTTAAAGTCAGAATATTTTTCGATTGTAACAACTGGCCCAAATATTTCTAATTTACAAACATTCATTTCTCTTTTAGTATTTGTGAGTATTGTTGGCTCATATACATTTTCGTTTCTTTTTCCGCCACAAAGAACTTTTGCACCATCTTTTACTGCTTGATTTACCCATTCTTCAACACGAATTGCATTTTCTTCATCAATCATTGCCGAGATGTCAGTATCTGGTTCCTCCGGTTTTCCAATTTTATATTTTTTAATTATTTCAGTGAATTTTGAAATAAACAGATCAAAAATATTTTCGTGAACATATATTCTTTGAATATGAATACAAACTTGACCAGAGAAAGCAAAACTGCCAACTGTGCACTTTGCAACGGCTAAATCTACATTAGCTGAATCAGAAACAATTACTCCGGCATTTCCACCAAGTTCAAGAGCAATTTTCTTTTTACCAGAGTCAGCTTTCATTTTCCATCCAACTTGTGATGAACCTGTAAACGATAACATAGAAAATCTTTCGTCAGTTACTAGTTGCTGACCGGCTTCTCTGTCCATTGGCAAAACAGAAAAAGCACCTTTTGGTAAAGCAGTTTCGTGAATAAATTTTGCTAATTCTAAAGTTGAAAGAGGGGTGGAGCGGGCAGGTTTTATAATTATACAGTTTCCGCTTGCCAGTGCAGGAGCTATTTTGTGTGCAGCAAGATTTAGAGGAAAATTAAAGGGAACTATTCCAGCAATTAATCCAAGTGGGAAATATTTTATTATTCCTTCTTTGTTTTTTCCTGCTGGGGTCCAGTCAAGTGACATTATTTCGCCGGGTAATCTTTTAGTTTCCTCAGCAGCAACAATAAATGTTTGAACTGCCCGATCAATTTCACCTAATGCATATTTTAAAGGTTTGCATGCCTCCATTGCTAATACTAAAGCTAATCTTTGTCGAGATGCTTTTAATTTTTCTGCGATTTCCATTAAAATTTCATAACGGGTAAACGCAGGAAGTTCGCGCATTGTTCTTTTAACTGTCTGTGCTTTTTCAATTGCAGCTTCTAATTCTTTTTTCCCTGCAATATATGTTTGGGCAAATTCTTCATGCGAATATGAATTGATTACAGGTAGTTTATTTTCAGTTGTAATAAACTCACCGCCAACATAAATAGGATAATTTGCAGACATATTATTTTGTTTAAAATTTTAATTCAAATTTAGTTTTTTAAATTATTAAAAGTATATAATGAAACTTAAAAAATTATTATCTTTCAAAATATAATTTTAAATAGATAAGCCTTAAAATATATAAAGTATATTATGAGAATTATTAAATGTGTTTTTTTGATTTTAATTATAATGAACTTTGTTAGTGAATTAAAATCTCAGGATTTAATTTATCTTAAAGACTATTCAGATACAATACAATGTGAGATAATAAAAGACAATGTTAAGAATATCGAATATCGTTTAGCATTTAGTTCTGATAGTTCTATTCATATAATATTAACTAGTGAAATTGAAGGCTATGTTTTATCTCAAAAAAATATTGAGAATAATAAGGCAGGTGTAGTAGGATATTCTACTAAAGATTCTATTTTCTTTAAAGATTTTAAAGAAGAGGAAGCTATTCCAAAAAGAACTGTTGGAAAATCACTTTTTGGCTCAATATTAATGATTGCTGGTTTTATTGCAATACCTGTTGCTATAATTACTGGAACTTCGCAAGAAGATGATGGGGTTAATAAAAACTCTAATATGTCAGGGATGCCGTCCAGAAATATTACAGGAATTGCTATTGCAGCAATGGGTGTTGGACTTATTACAGGTGGTGTACATATGATTTCTAATGATAAAAAATAATTGAAAAAATAAAATGAGTACTATCCAACCTTTTTCAGATGAGTATTTCATGCGTGAAGCGCTAAAAGAAGCTAAAAAAGCGGAAGCAGAGAATGAAGTTCCGGTTGGAGCAGTAATTGTTTGTAATGATAAAATTATTGCCAGAACTCATAATTTAACTGAAACTTTGATTGATGTTACAGCACATGCAGAAATGCAAGCAATAACTTCTGCAGAAAATGCAATAAACGGAAAATTTCTTGAAGAATGCATTTTGTATGTCACACTTGAGCCTTGTGTTATGTGTGCAGGGGCATGCTATTGGAGTCGATTTAAAAAAATAGTTTATGGTGCTTTAGATCCAAAACGTGGTGCGTCTTTAGTTGGTAAAAATTTATATCATCCTAAAACGGAAATTATTGGTGGTATATTGAGCAAAGAATGTGGTGATATTATTTCAGAATTCTTCAGAAGAAAAAGAGAATTAAAATTATAGCATAATTGATATTATTTATAATTTTATATTTTTCGACCCCTTTGGGGTCGAACGTTTGTAGGAATATATATCTACAAACATTGGACTCCATAGGAGTCCAACAAT
>CAIQJL010000065.1 GCA_903872185.1 uncultured Bacteroidota bacterium
GAATAGTTTTTTAAAGTGTCGTCACTTTTGCCCTCAATAGTTATTTGTTGTTCCATAGCTTTATATACTTTCTGGAATCCATATATTTTACTAGTTGCTTTTTCAATTAAAGAGGGATTTTGTTTTTTTTCATAATTAAGATTTTTTTAATTGTAAATATTTGCAATGTAAAATGAAATATTTATTTCTTAAAATTGAGTTCTGTCTATAATTTAAAAATTCTTTTGTCATTTTCACTGAAACTTTATTATTTTAATAGAGAGTGTACATCAAAACAACCAAATACTAACCAAAAAACACTCAGAATTTTCTGTTTTGTACATGAAAAATGGAGTTTCGCACATAAAAATCACTCAAAATATATCCAAAACAGAAAAATGGTTGGCTAAAATGCCAACCTAAGAGAGTTTTGTTATATTTTTAATTGAAATGGTGGTTTTTCTTCGGTTGAAGTCACATCTGTCTTTTTTACAATTTCAGTGTGTTGTTCTGCAAAAGAAATTAATTGCTCACCAAGTATTTTTTTACCTTGTTCATCCATCTGATTAAACATATAAGCTAATCCATCCATTTCTTTTGGCAGTTTTGGCTTGTCTTCTTTTTTAGCGAGAAGATATGCTCCTAATGTTGCAAAACCACCTAGAATTAAGGGTAAATTATCTTTTATATAATCCCAGATGGTTTTTGTTTCTATTTTGTTATTATTTTCAATAGTTCGTAACAACTTGTTTCTATTATAGGTTTGTTCTTTTTCAAGTTGTTTTATCTTATCATCTTTATGTTTTAATTCTGCATTTAGAAATTTATTGTCTACCATTGCTTCCGTACCTTCGAGAGCTTTTTTGTAAACCTTATCTCTTTCGTCAAGTACCTTATTTCTCATATCCATAACTTCCATTCTTTCCTGGTAAATTATTTTCTCAAGTTCTTTTGATTTTCTTTCACGCTCTTTCAATGAATTGTCCCATTTTGCAAGCTTTTCTTCCCAGTTTTTAAGCTGTTTTTCAAGCTTAGAATCGATTTTATTTGTAGCTCCCGAATTGTGTACGCTTTCATGTACATTAAAATGTTCATGTACATTGTTGTCGAGTTTTTCATTACAAAAGTCAAGAATAATAGATGCAAGTGAAGGTTTTTTACCAGTGTTAGGTGTGCGATGCTCTTGTTCTTCCTGCAATTTATCATATAAGTGCTGTGGAACTTCAAGACGGATTCCGGTTGTTTTTGTCATTTGTTTATTTTTTTATAGTTAAAAACACTTTTGATTTATAAAATGAATTATACTCTGAAAAACCCACCTACTATGACTACTACATAACTACAAATAACAATATAATAGTAAGGTAGTAACCTTGTAGTAAAGAATATTTTTAACACTACTACATAGAAAGTCTTTATTAATAAATATTTGCAGAGTTGTAGTAATGTAGTCATGATAAAATGGAGATTTTAGAAAGTATGATTAAATTTTGTATAGTATCCTTTTACCGGATATTTTTCTGTCCGTTTTGAGAATCGAATAAAGCCAAGAATTTTTAAACCTTTTCCTATGTTGTTTAGGTTAAGTTTTACACCCGGATATTTTTCTCCAATGTAAGTTAAGAAATCTGTAGCCTGATAAAATACATCATTGTCATCTTTTGTTCCAGGCAGGAAATGTTTTTGAAGAAATTCTATTTCAGGAGTGGTAATTTGATATTGTTGATTCGCTTCATCATTTGCCTTTATCTCATCAGCTGTTAGCTCGTAATTAAATCCTTGCTTGTATAAAGTATAAGCTTGTCTCCAAACATCGTCAACATTCAAGTCTTTTTTATAATCCCAGTTTATTCTGCCAGTCAATTCAAAACAAAGCCAACGGACACTTCCGGTTTCATCTGTAAGAAATTCTGCTTTATTGGTTGATCCAAAGAAACTGGCAAGTCTTGAAGCTGAAGTTGGGCTTTTGTCGTAAGGTCTGCGGATTTTAATTGTCTCTTTACTGAACATACTTTTCAAACTATTAATTTCTGCTCTTGATAAAGTAGCCAGTTCGTCCATATTGATTATAAAATTTTCACAAAGTGCAATCAAACTATCCTTGTCAGTAGAGATATTTTCTGCCATGTATTGTTGTAATATGTTAGGACAAAGCCAACGAATAAAGGTTGACTTACCGCTGTTTTGTTCTTCGTGAACCAGAATAAGAGCTTGTTTATTTATTACCGTATCATCAAGTGAACATGCAACAGTTCTTACAAGAGCTTTTTTAAAGTGCAAGGCAAATCTTTCCTGATCTGTCACTGAAATATATTCTGTTAGCTTTTCAATGTAATCCTGATCGTTTATTTCATCCCAGGGAGGAAGATTAATAAAATAGTTTTTAAATGGATTGAATCGAGTAACAAAGTCCGATTTAAGTAGTGCCATAAGTTTAGCCATTGAAAATTCAATATGATTGTGTTGAAGAAATCGGTAAACATTGTTTTCATTCATTACTGTGAAATTATCCTCAGATTCATTCTTCTTGTATTCAATATCATTTGAGACTTCATTATATCTTAAAGTAAAGACCTGATCAATGAGTTGTTCCACTTTTTCAAATTTTGAAGTTTTAGAATCTTTTATTTCAGGTACAAGATTTAGCTTTTCATTTTCAGAATTTGCAATTAATTCTGTATGTTGTTGAATTGCTTTTTTTATCAGCAGTTCCAGATCATTTGCTGAATTCTTTTCAAGAAAATAATCTGAAATATCTTTCCCGTTTTCTCCCAATAGTTCTTTGTGCAAAATTATTTGAGGTAAATTGTGTTCTTTACTGAGTTTGTTACTGGCATTTATTCCTGCTTCGTCATTATCAAGGCATAATACTATATGTGAAAATTTCTTTTTTAGTGCTTCCAGTTCATTCTTGTTTAATTTTGTTCCGGCATGATCTATTCCAATAGCTGGAATACAATGTGCATTGGCTGTTATTGTATCCTTTAGTCCTTCAACAATAATTATATAATCGGATTGTTCCGGTAATTGATTTAATCCAAATAGATCAGAAAAGGTAGAAGGCTTTTTTCCTAACCAGATATGTTTAAATTTCTTGTCAGTTGCGTTAGGTCTGTATATCTTATAACAATGGTCTGAAATACGAAATGCAAAAATAGGATCAGTATCTGTTGCCTTAATTTCAAAGTCTTTTTTCCCATTATTAAAAACATACGAAGTAAGTGTACTAACTCCAAAACGAATTAATGTCTGTAATATGTTATTTGAATCACCATATTGGAACCAATAATCATAATTATTGCCAGGAATTAATTTGTAAACCGGTAGTATATCAGGGGTAGGAGAGATTGAGTCTAATAATACATCTTTTATAATAATGGCAATGGCTTCACTAAAATTGCAATTCTTTAATTTCATAACAAAGTCAAAAGGATTAAGGTTTTCTCCATTAACAAAGTCGTGATACATCCATGTTTTTTTATCTGAATAAAAAACGTGAGCACCGGCATTCTTACCATCATCTCTGAAAACTGCTCTAATGTTTTTCTTATATCCATGAGTTTTTAATTCTGGAATATAGTATTCGAATATTGCTAAACCATGGTTGGTTTTATTAAGTATATTTTCTTTTTGATTTTCCATAATAATGTAAAAAATAACCGGCAGTTTTGATTTCTCTGCCGGTCTTGTCTAACTAATCATCACTTTCAGCTAGGTCTTCAAGGCTTTCTAAAGCTTCCTGTTTATCTCTGCTGTAATAAACATCAATAAGAATGTAATCTTCTTCTGTTGTACCTACAATCTCATTTTTTAATTCATCACCTGCAAGAATATCTGCAAAGGCGACAATGTTTTCAGGATCAACCGTAAATTGAATTTTCATAACAAATAGTTTAAAGGATTAAGAAATTATTGAATTGTTGGATAGCACTCCTATCCAGAGTTTACCTTCTTCTTTGAACATGTTCGGCAGCTTCAATGTCAATTTCCTGTTTGGTTTTATGCCTGCCGTTTTTCAGCCATTCTTCAATCTGTGATTTTTCGAAGATGAGTTTTTTTCCCCTTTTTACATAAGGAATTTGTTTACGATGAACCATACCATAAATACTGGGTACTGCCAGATTTATCATTTCTGATAATTCCTGAATGGTTAAATATTCTGGTAATTGATTTCCCTGAAGCTGGGGAGTTTCATTTAAGGCTTTTTTAACCTCTTCACTAAGCATATTTCTAACTTCCTGAACCGAGAGCTGAGTAAAAACTAAATTTTCCATAAAAGTTGTCGTTTATTTTTACTCAAAGGTGTGGGCAAAAAAAGAGGTTGGGTAACCCAATTGGGTTACCCAATATTTACAAATGGCTGATAAACAAGAAGAAAAATTTAACTAATTTGAGTAATAACGATAACTATATGATAATGTGCTGTATTTTGTTATGCTTTTGAATATTAGAATATTATTTCTTTGCATCGCACTCGGCAATTTCATTATTTATCATTTTCACAATCTCAAACATCTCTAATTTATTAAAATATTCCCGAATATATTTAAGATCGGATTTTAATGTTTTATTATTCTCTCGGTATGGATCACGAACCCTTTTGTAAATATTATCAAAGCTCTTACCAGTTAGGAATTGAAAGAACCGTGCAACTTCTGTTTTGTCTACATTAGTAACTTGCATGTATTTAAACATGAAATGCAATGCTAATGTTTGTCTGGATGTAGTATGCTCTCTTGATTTAGGTTCATTGTTATGAGATTCAAATTCTTCGGGTATGTCATTTATGGTACTGAGTTTAAAATCATTATTTAAAGTATCATATTCAGGTGTGTCTATATCATTCTTCTCAAGAGCAAAAACTAGTTCTTGATAGGTATAGAATTCAGCAAAAATTATAATTATTTCTTTATCGGTATAATTTTCAATTGGGAATAAATTTTCTTTTTGCTTTGCGTTTTTGAATGCAGTTAATTTAGAATTTTCTACTTTCTTCCGATATGATTTAAGAATTGTTGAAAGTTGTTTTCCTAATCTGAAATTATTGTCTAATTCATCTAATAAAGGATATAATGTCTTATTGTTTTCAAATACCTGATATCTTTTATCGATAAATTCAAATGCCTTTTCTAAAGCGTATATCTTATCATTAGATTTAGCAATCATATTCTTGGTTGCTTTAATGTACCTGCCATAGTTTTTGTCATAGGCTATTTTGCATTGTTTATATAGTTCCATCTCATTTTGTTCTTTCAACAAAAATATAGTATAAAACGCAAAAAAATGAAAAGAATTTTAAACAAAAAGAAAGTGTAATTCTGATAAATTTTGGATAAAAAAGATTAGAAAATATTGTTTTTTAAAATATGAGCTGTAACGTATGTAAAATCTCACAATTTTACAATTTACACAAAAACAAGCTGTTAATCGGATAAAGTAATAAGATAAATCTAAAAACGCTTTAGATTGTCTTAATTCTCAAGAGCATAATGTTAACGAATGGATTATTTCAATTTTCGATCTAATTTTTCTGCTTGCTTTTGTAATAATTTTGGTGAAATATGACCATAAATCTGAGTGGTTGATATTTTTTCATGTCCAAGCCATTTGCTTACTATTTCAATAGGTACATCGTTCTCGAGTAATATAGTTGTGGCTAAAGTATGTCTTGCAGAATGATGCGTAAGTGATTTGTTAATTCCACATAAATCAGCAATTACTTTTAAGTATGCATTTACTTTCTGGTTGCTATATGTTGGTAAAATATAACCGGTAGTATTATGCAAATATTTATATTTTTCATATATCTCTTCTGCTTTTTTCAGCAAAGGGATGGAGTGATTTAATTTTTTAATTTCAGGGATGTTATTTGAATTAACATATTTCTTTTCGATTTGATAATTTATTAATGATTTATTGCCGGATTTAATAATGTTCTTAGGTGTTAAAGTGATAGCTTCTCCAAATCGTAATCCGGTGTATATGCTAAATAAAAAAATATCACGGACCTTTATTAACCCATCATTTCCGCCTAAATTTCCTTCTTCCAGTTTGGCAATCTCTTCAAGTGTAAGGTATGCTCTTTGAGTTTTATCATAATGCAATATAAAATCACTATATGGATTTATTGTTGTTTTTTCTTCTGCCAGGGCCTTGTTTAGAATGTAATTTAATCGTTGGTGATGTTTATTTACATAATTTCTTAGAAGAGTTCTTTTAGATATTTTACTTTCATAATTCTTAAGGAAATCATCAAATTCTTTTATCATATTTAAATCAATAGATCTGATCTCCAAATCTATTTTGGTTGTGTCATATTCTTTTAGCAAATCGTCATTCTCGATTTTTTTTCCTCTTTTATGAAGTAAAAATTTTATAAGGTAATAATAAGTGGTTGTGTAATGCTTTATTTTATCAGGAGAGTGAGTTGCTGGTGTTTGTTTCATTTCCTCAATAAATGATTTTATAAAGAAAAGTATTGTGCTATAATTTTCTCCTATTCCTTTTAAATGATGTATAATCTGTTTTGCAGAATAAACCTTATTCTTTTTCTCAAATTCTTCGATAGTACCGGATACTCTTTTTTTAATATTAATTAGTCTTTCATTTAAAATTTTGCTGTTGCTAGATAGTTCTGTTACTGGATTCCACTGTTCTTCCTTTACGTATTCGTTAGTGAAATATTCAGCTTTTTCTCTATTCACAATCAGCCTTAAATAAATTGGAAACCCTTTAATTTTTTCTGAGGTCTTTTTTAGATAGAGCTTAATAGTATATCGTTGTAAGTTCATTATATGATATTTTAATTCTGGTGAAACATTTTTTGCTCTGGTGAAACATTGGTGAAACAAATGTATGAAAAATATCACAAAACAAAGAAAAACATCCAAAAATGAAAGTATTGATTTTACTGGGGAAAGCCTGTACTGTAAAGAAATTGATTAAAATAAAAAAAGACCGCAAAGGTCTTTCGTGAGCTGTACTGGATTCGAACCAGTGACCCCTACCCTGTCAAGGTAATGCTCTAAACCAGCTGAGCTAACAGCTCAAATAAAAATTAATTTACGGGAAATATTGTAACGGTTTCCTGATAAGTTTTATCGTTTTTAAGTATAAGCGCACCGCCACCAATATACCTTAACGTATCATATGAATGAGAGCCAGTTTTTTTAAGTATTGTAGCTTTAACACTATAAATACTTTCGTATTTAAAACTATGAGATGTTTGCCCGCTTCCATCAGAAGTTTGAACGTCATAAAGTGTTTTTTCGTCTGGATTATAATAACCAACAGAAGGGTAGCCAACACCATTATTGTAATATGTTGGATCTGAATATACTTTAACCTGAGCACCTGGCACCACTTTACCAAGTTCGTCAACTACGGTAACAATAGCTTTAGGTGGGTTTTCCTTATTACATTTAGAAGCTGTAAATATAACAAAAGAAAAAAGACATAAAATTAATAAAAATGAGAGTTTCATGTTATGGTTATTTTATCATTATAGTTATGTAAACTGTTTTATCTTCTTCTAATATTAAAAGCTTTTTGCCATCGCGATGAAAAAGAGTTGTAAATTGCTCGGCTTTAGCATTTAATATAGCTTTGTTTTTAAATTTAAAGGAAGCGTCTCCACCAGCATCTGTATATTTAACATCATTTAAAACTTCGCCCTGAGGGTCAATGTATGAACCGTTTGGATTCGCATATACTGTAACTTTAACATTTGGAACCCTAACTCCACCTGTATCAACAATAGTAATAACAGCTTTAGGGGGTTCAACTTTATGACATGAAAATAAAACTGCTGAAAACCAGACAGCTATGATTATTATAAAACCGATATTTTTGGTCATAATCAATTCGTTATAATTCACAATAATAATACAAAAACCTGAAAAAATCAAGTTTTTTCAATGAAATTTATTTATAGTAAGTGTTAAATGTAAAGTAAATAAAATAAAAAGCAATACAAATGCGTTGTAATTTAAATACTTAACAACCAAACAGGATATTCGGAATGTTGATTTCTGAAAATATTTAAAGCTTTGTTTGCTTCGTCAGAAGTTTCAAAAGAACCAACTGCAACTCTAAGTTTGCCATCGCGACTAACAAGCTCGGGGCTAAAATTTTTGTTTTTTAGTTCTTGGGTAAAAACATTTACTCTGCTCATTTCAACAAAAGAGCCAGCAATAATAAAATATTTTTTGTTCTGTTTGGGCTCAGAAACTTGAATATTATTTTTTTCAATAGTTTTAATATTATTATTTTCTCCTAATTCTTTAGAGATAATTATTGTGTCTGTTTTAGCAGCGATATTTGTAACTGTGTTTTTTATTTTAGGTTCCGAATAATAAAGTGCATTTTTTGTATCCGTTAATTTGTCAATAACATCTGACAATGAAGTTGGATTATTTAATAAATCTTGATTAGATCTTGATTGGCTATAAAAACTTGAAGTACTTGTTGCTAGTGGTAATTTGCTCATTTTTAAAGGTAATAGAGCTAAAACGAGAATAACAGGTATAGCAACAAGAACTTTTCTTACAATATTTCCTTTTATCGAAGAAGGTAATGTGAATATTGGGTTTGATGATTCGTTAAAATCAATTGGCATTTGAAGTATTGGTAAACCAAATGCTTCAATTAGTCTATTTATAGTGTTATCCGGAGTAAAAACTATTTTTTCGGATTGTGTCGTAAAAGTACCAATTCCATCAAATACAACTGTTTTGTTGTTATCTAAATCTGTTTTAACAAAGTTTACAAAAGTTGCAATTTCTATGCGTGCATCTGTATAGTTTAAATTTTCAGTTTGAGAAATATAATTAACTAATAATCCATCATTTGAATTTAACGAACTATTAAAAACAATGGTTTTAGCAGGAGGTGAGAAAACATGTGAATCTGGCTTGAATCCAGCGGGTTTATAGTTGGCTATAAATCCACCAAAATCAGGTAAGATAACGCAATCATAACTAAACAGTAAACGACCAATATATTCAGCAATATTCATAATATTTACTTTACAGCGCAAAGGTAACTAACCAGTAGAGTAAGCCCCAATAAGGTTTTCAACAACTTATTAACAATGTTGAAATTTATGTTGATTACTTTAAGCATAAATTTTCAACTAGCTGATTCATTGAAAAAAGTTTGTTAATATAAAAGTAAAATTTTGCTTTTAATAAAGTAATTTTAGTGTTAATTTTGTGTTAGGCTAAAATGTTACCTATTATTAGGTTTTTTGTAAGTTAGTTGAATTAGCATAAGTTTACATTTTAAGACGTTTATAACAAATAAAATATGAAATCGCATTTAACAATAATTTGTCTGTTTGTTTTGCTCTTTTTTTTAGAAACAAAATTTGTGTTTTCACAAGAGTTTGTTCAGGCAGGTGATGATGTTACAAGTAGAAGTGATGGTGGTTTTAACTCTGATAATTTAATTTTTGGAGGAGGATTAGGATTTCAGTTTGGAACATCAACAATAATAAATGTTGCACCACAAGTTGGATACAGATTTACCGAAAAACTAAGTTTTGGTATAGGTGTAACGTATCTTCATTATTCATCTTCTTTACCTGCTGCTTTTTCAACGAGTATATATGGGGGAAATATTTTTGGCTCATATTTGGTTTTTGAGAATGTGTTTGTTCGTGCAGAATATGAGTTGCTAAGTCTCGAATCAAAATTTTTTAATCCGTTAATTTATCCTGATCAGGAAAGATTTAATGTTTCAAGCATGCTTGTAGGTGGTGGATATCGTTTTCAATTGGGAGAAAGAAGTTATTTAAATTTATTGGTAATGTGGAACTTAAATGAATCACAATATTCTCCATATACAAACCCGGTGATTAGAATGAATTTCGAATTTTAACACTAATGATTAATACTTGAATTTTGTATAAGAAAAATTTATATATTGTAATTAGCATTTATAAAACCTAATATATATGGAAATATCTAAAAACAAGGTAGTTGAATTAAGCTACAAACTTCATCTTGATAGTTTTAAAGGAGAAATTGCAGAAGAAGTAAATGATAAAAGTCCTTTTGTTTTTATTTTTGAAACAGGCGAAATGCTTGAGGCTTTTGAAGCGAATATCAAAGGATTAAAAAAAGGCGATACGTTTAAATTTAAAGTGGACCATAAAGAAGCATATGGCGAAGTAGAAAATGAAAATATTGTTGATTTACCAAAAAATATTTTTGAAGTAGATGGTAAATTTAATGAAGATTTTATTTTTGTTGGCGCACAAGTGCCAATGAAAGATGAAGAAGGAAATGAATTTGATGGTTTTATTGTAGAAATAAGTAAAACAAAAGTAAAGGTAGACTTTAATCATCCGTTAGCTGGTGAAGATCTATACTTTGTTGGCTCAGTACTTAATGTTAGAAATGCTACAAAAGAGGAAATAAGTCACGGGCATGTTCATGGACATGGTGGTCACGATCATCATTGAGAAGATGTCGATTGTTAGTAGATTTATTTTAACTAATGTTAGCATATTTACATGAATAGCTTTGGGAGAATTTTTCGTGTTAATATATTTGGAGAATCACATGGGACTTCTATTGGAGTTGTTATAGATGGATGTCCTGCTGGAATTCCTGTTTTTGAATTAGATTTTTTAACAGATATTGAAAGAAGAAAAAGCGGAAAAAAGGGAACCACTGCTAGACTTGAAGACGATACTCCAAATATTATTTCAGGTGTTTATAATAATTTTACAACGGGAAGCCCAATAGCCATATTGTTTTCTAATAAAAATACTAAATCTGAAGATTATAATAATTTAGCTAAACATCCACGCCCTGGACATGCAGATTTTACAGCTAAAACAAAATTCAAAGAATTTAATGATCCCAGAGGTGGGGGGCATTTTTCAGGGAGGTTAACATTGCCAATTGTTGCAGCAGGAGTAATTGCAAAAAAAATACTTAACAATATAAAAATAAATGCAACTCTTATTGAGGCCGGCGGTGATGTAAATGTTGAAAATGCTGTAAATAAAGCAATAGAACAAAAAGAAACAATTGGTGGAATTGTTGAGTGCAAGGCAGATGGTATTCCAATAGGCTGGGGCGAGCCATTTTTTGATTCTGTAGAATCTGTAATTTCTCATCTCGCATTTTCAATTCCAGCAATTAATGGTATTGAGTTTGGGAATGGATTTTTAGCTGCAAAAAATACAGGAGCTTCTCAAAATGATCTTATTTTAACTGAGAATGGTAAAACTAAAACAAATAACTGTGGTGGTAATAACGGAGGAATAACAAATGGTAATCAATTAGTTTTTAGAGTTGCTGTAAAACCTGCTTCAAGTATTTCAACTCCACAATCAACATATAATTTTGAAGAAAATCAAATAAAAGATCTTATAGTAAACGGTCGACATGATTCCTGTATTGCATTACGTGTATCTGTTATTATTGAAGCAATAACTGCAATAGCACTTGTAGATTTTAGATTGATTTTTGAAGCTAATCGTTAAAATCTTTTTGGTATTTTTCAAGATTAAAATTATTTCTTAACAAATAGTAAGTTTCAGTTTCAGAAAATTCTATTTCAACTATTTTTAAAACTACTAAACTCGAAAGTATTTGTATCGCTTCTAGTTCTGAAATATATGATAGTTTGCAAAAGCTTGTTAAAGAAATTTTAGTGTTTTTAAAAAGAAAATGTAATAATTCTTCCTCATTTTTACTGTATTTTAATGTAATTCCAGTTTTATTTTTAGAGAGGTTCCAAACTTCTTGTAAAACTTTATTCGCAATAATATTTTGGTCGTTTACTCTTATCCAGGCAATCCAGATTTTATTTTCGTTTTGTGCTAAATGAGGAATTGTTTTACTCTTTGCAACTTTTACTTCAAGAACAATTTTCCCATTAATATTCCATGATTGTATTGTCACTGGTAATTTTGGTTTACAGTACATTTCGGCAGCAGCCTGTATCATGTATATTTCCTCGTCACTTCTAACGCCTGCAATAACTCCATTGTCTTTTACTCCAACTAAAAGAGTTCCACCTTCAGTATTAGCAAAAGCTGCAAGCGAGCGGGCAATTTTTTTTGCATCAGAAATTTCAAATTTAAAATCAAGATGCTTACCTTCGCCGCTTTCTATTAAACGTTGAATGAAATGTTTTCCCTTATTTAACTTTGGCGTAATGGGTTCAATATCTTTCACAAAATATAAATTTGTGAAATAAAAATAGTAAAAAGGTTCGATTTTTGAAACTATATTTTGAAATGATTCGTAAAAAGAAGGTTGAACAATTAAAAAGAATGGAATAAAAGATGAATTATTTAAGCATTTTGGTCGGTATATTAATGATCTCCGTAAATTCCTACGGACAGACGGATACAATTAATAAAGTTGATGCTAATAATCTTAAACAAGGTTACTGGGTTGTTAACGATGAAAATGGAAAAAAAGCAGAAGAAGGTAAGTATTCCGATAATTTAAAAATAGGTATTTGGAAAGGCTATTATGCTGATGGGGCTATAAAACAAGAGATTACTTTTGTTGGAAATAAGCCGGATGGTTATGCTAAGTTTTATTATCAAACTGGAATTATAAGCGAAGAGGGGATTTGGAAAGGAAATAAATGGGTTGGTGAGTACAAATATAATTTCCCGAACGGAAAACCTTCTTATGAATGGAAATATAGCGAACAGGGTAAACGAACCGGAGTTCAAAAGTATTATCACGAGAATGGTAAAATAATGATTGAAGGTGAATGGAATGAAGGAAAAGAATCAGGCCCGATAAAAGAATATGACGAAAACGGAAAACTAGTTGCCGAAAAGACATTTAACAATGGACAATTAGATGAAGCAAGTGTTAAAATATTCACTCCTTCAACTAATAACACAAATCAAGTTCAGGAAAATAATAATGTTATTATAAACGAAAATAAAACGCCAGTTAATAATAATGTAGGTTTATTTACAGGAAATGGATTTAATGTAACGTACACAAAAGATAGAAAAAAGGAACGCGAAGGTGAATGGAAAGATGGTAAATTAATAGATGGTAAACGCTATTATTATGACGAAACCGGAAAGCTTACTAAAACTTCAGTTTACAAGAATGGTAATATTGTAAACATAATCTATAACGATTAAAGTTTGTCGTGTCTTTATATAAATACCTGGTAATCTTTCATGCATTTCACAAAAATTTTATTAAAAAATTTGTTTGTTTATTTCTTATTGAGTAATTTTACTACTCAATAATTTCAAAAATGTTGAACAAACTTACTTGGTTTGCTTTATACACTAAGCCTCGCTATGAGCAGAAGGTTGCTGATGAACTTTTGCAAACAGGTATTAATTCATACCTTCCTACGCAAAAAACACTCAAGCAATGGAGCGATCGAAGAAAGTGGATTGTTGAACCATTGTTTAAGTCATATTGTTTTGTTCAAACAATGCCAAATAATTACCTCGAGCCGCTAAAAGCTAATGGAGCAATTCGTTATATTTGGTATGATGGAAAACCAGCAATTGTTCGAGATCATGAAATAGAAGTTATAAAGTTACTTTGTGATTCTAATTTGCAGCTTGAAGTTGTACCTTTAACTTTCGAGAAAGGGCAAGCAGTGCAAATAACAAATGGTGCTTTAGCTGGCTTAACAGGTGAATATATAGAAAAAGCAGGACAACATAAGATACTTGTTAGAATTAATTCTATCAGCCATGGGGTGATGGTAACAATTCCACCAGCTTATGTTGTAGCCTGTTGATTATAAAATAGTTTTCGTTTTTCCTTGTGGGCTCAATATGTGACTCACGGGGCTGTGCCGTGAAAAATGTCTAGTATTTTAAATGTTATAACAAAATAAAATAATATCATTCATTTTTCTTTTTAACTTTTCACTTTCCGACTTTCAACTTTTACTCAATAAAATGCTCGACACCTTAATCTCTTCTAAAACACGTCTCAAACTTTTGTTAAAATTTTTTCTAAACAGCAAGTCTAGTGCATATTTGCGTGGGTTAGAGTGCGAGTTTGGGGAATCAACAAATGCTATTAGGATTGAACTTAACAGGTTTGAATCTGCAGGTTTACTCGAGACTCATATGAAAGGAAACAAAAAGATTTATCAGGCAAATATTAAGCATCCTATTTTTCCTGATATTCAGAATATTTTAAAGAAGTTTATAGGAATCGATCAGATTGTAGACAAAATTTTATCGCGTTTAGGTGAAATTGAAAAGGTATACATTACAGGCGACTTTGCAAATGGTAAAGATAGTCAGGTTATAGATTTAATGATTATAGCAAATCATCTGGATAGATCTTATCTTTCTGATTTAATTGAAAAAACAGAAAGCCTAATTCATAGAAAGATTAGGTATATAAATATGTTATCAGAAGAATTTTTAGATTACAAAAAACAAAAAAATGGTAACGAATCAAGATTATTAATTTATTCAAAAGACAAATAATTAATTTAAAATTTTGGTTATATTAAAATGGCAGTTAGTAAACATAGTGCAGAAATTAATTTGAGTTTATTTTCTCCTCATATTTTTTGGGATGTTGATATCGCAAAAATTAATGTTGATATAAATAAAAAGTGGCTTGTAAAACGTGTTTTAGAATATGGTTTAATAAACGATTGGCAAATAATATATAAGTATTATGGTATCGAAGAAATAGCTCAAATATCAATTAATTTGAAAGATCTGGAAGATAAATCTGTTTCATTTATATCACTTTTGGCTAATATTCCTAAAGAGAAATTCTTATGTTACACTATAAAACAATCGATCCCAAAACACTGGAACTTTTAAATAAGTTAATGCAAATTGAAGAATTTAGCAAACTTAGACTTGTTGGAGGCACATCACTTGCTTTACAAATTGGACATCGACAATCTATTGATTTGGATTTATTTGGAACGTTCGATATTGATGAATTTCAATTAGCTAAAATTTTAAATAAATTAGGTTCTAATACCATAATAAAAAAAACAAAGAACATTAATGTTTATTTAATAGAAGGAGTAAAAGTTGATTTAGTAAATTATCCATATCAGTGGTTAGAAGATATTATTATTGAAGATAATATAAGACTGGCAACTAAAAAGGATATTGTAGCAATGAAAATTGCAGCTATTACTGGAAGGGGTTCAAAAAAAGATTTTGTAGATATTAAATTTTTATTTGAGTATTATAATTTGCACGAAATGATAAAACTTTATAAACTTAAATATAATGACGCATCAGAAATGCTAGCATTAAAAAGCCTTTCTTATTTTGATGATGCAAATGAAGAAGAAGATCCTAAAATGCTTGTAGAAATGAATTGGGATGTAGTAAAAAATGAAATCAGTAAAAATTTGCAGCATTATATAAATAATATTTAGTGTGTTTTTCTTTCAACTTTTTAACTTAAAATAATGAGTAGAATCCTTGTTACCGGCGCAGCAGGTTTTATCGGTTCACACCTTGTTAAAAAATTAATAGAAAGGGGTGATGTTGTAATTGGTCTTGATTGCATTAATGATTACTATGATGTTAATTTAAAATATTCACGTTTAAATGAAGTTGGTATTGAAAGAAATAACATAAAAGAAAATGAAATAATTCAAAGCACTATTTTTTCAAATTACTCATTTATTAAAGCTCAGCTCGAAGATATAACAACGATTAAAAAAGTATTTAAAATTTTTAAACCAGATGCAGTTTGTAATCTTGCAGCGCAGGCTGGCGTTAGGTATTCGCTAGAGAATCCTCATGCATATATAAACTCTAATATTGTAGGTTTTATAAATTTACTTGAAGCTGCTCGCGAATTTCCGGTAAATCATTTTGTTTATGCAAGCAGTTCAAGTGTGTACGGTTTAAATACTAAAATGCCTTTATCTGTTGCCGATAATGTTGATCATCCTATTAGTTTATATGCTGCTTCTAAAAAAAGTAATGAGTTAATGGCACATACTTATAGTCATTTGTTTAATGTTCCAACAACAGGCCTAAGATTTTTTACAGTATACGGACCAAAAGGAAGGCCTGATATGGCATTGTTTCTTTTCACCAAAGCAATAATTGAAGGTAAACCAATTAATGTTTTTAATAATGGCGATATGGTTCGCGATTTTACATATATTGACGATATAGTTGAAGGAATTACAAGAGTGATCGATAATCCACCATCAGGAAATAAAGAATGGAATGGTGAAAATCCTGATCCAGCAACCTCTCCAGCCCCATACAGATTATTTAATATTGGAAATTCTTCTCCAATTAAACTTATGGAATACATTGGAGCTATTGAAGAAGCAGTTGGAAAAACAGCAATAAAAAACTTTTTACCAATGCAATTAGGAGATGTTCCGATGACACATGCCGATGTTACTCACCTCGAAAAAGCAGTTGGATACAAACCTGCAACTCCAGTAAAAGAAGGAATTAAAAGATTTGTTGAATGGTACAAAGATTATTATAACGTTTAGTTTTACAGTCAGCCTGAGCGTAGTCGAAGGCTTAATATTGAATTTAACTTATGAATAAAACTTCCAAAATCTACATCGCAGGCCACACTGGAATGGTGGGTTCAGCAATTCATAGAGCACTTTTAAATAAAGGTTTCGGTAACTTTATTACTGCAACTTTAGACGAATTAGATTTAACAAATCAAAAAAGTTGTAATGATTTTTTTGAAAAACACAAACCTGATTATGTTTTTTTAGCTGCTGCAAAAGTCGGTGGAATAATAGCTAACAATACATACAAAGCTCAGTTTATTTATGAAAACCTTATGATGGAAGCAAATATTATTCATGCTTCGCATTTATATGGAGTAAAGAAACTTTTGTTTTTAGGTTCTTCATGCATATATCCGAAATTTGCTCCACAGCCTATGAAAGAAGAGCATTTATTAACTGGAATATTAGAGCCTACAAATGAACCATATGCTATTGCGAAAATTGCAGGTTTAAAAATGTGTGATGCATATCGTGAGCAATATGGATGTAATTTTATATCTGTAATGCCAACTAATTTGTACGGTGTTAACGATAATTATCATCCCGAAAATTCTCATGTGCTTCCTGCATTAATTCGTAGATTTCATGAAGCAAAAATTAATAATTTATCCGAAGTTGTTGTTTGGGGAACCGGAAGTCCATTACGTGAATTTATGTTTGCAGATGATTTAGCCGATGCCTGTGTTTACTTAATGGAAAATCACAATGAATCTGGCTGGACAAACATTGGCACTGGTGATGAATTTTCTATAAAAGAACTAGCAAATATTGTAAAAGAAGTGGTTGGTTTTGAAGGAAAGTTAGAGTTTGACACAACCAAACCCGATGGAACCCCAAGAAAACTGCTAGATGTTACAAAACTACATTCACTTGGTTGGAAACACAAAACTTCGATGAAGGAGGGGATAGCGATTGCATATCAGGATTTTTTGAAGAAATACAATTAAAAGGATAAAGCGTTGAAACGATAAATTGATAATAATTTTCGCATTCCACTTCATTAGTACATGATTAAATTTGATAAAACTTAGAAACGATAAATTGATAAGAATTTTAGCATGTGTTACTTCATTAGTGCAAAAATAAGTTTGATAATATTATGAAACAATAAATCTATAAAATTTCAACTCCTCGATTCCTCACTTTATCACTTCCTCAGTTTATCGCTTTCTAAGTATATCGCTTTTTCAGTTTAACGTCTTCTCAGTTTAACGCTTTCTCAGTTTAACGTCTTCTCAGTTTAACGTCTTCAAATACCCTCCGTTTATCAATTATTCACTTTAACTTTTTCCATCATTTCATCAGTTGATAGCTTCTTCCATTTAACCTTTTTTTCTTCAGTTTAACGCTTAATCCATTTAACCTTTTATACTCATGCACACTTATAGTTTCGAAACTCTTGAAGTTTGGAAAACATCAAAAGAGTATGTGAAATTAATTTATGTTTGTATTAAGAAGTTCCCGGTAGAAGAAAGATTTGGACTGACTTCTCAATTAACTAGGGCAGCAATTTCGGTAACTTGCAATATAGCTGAAGGAAATAGTAAAAATTCTTTAAAAGAACGAGTTAGGTATATTGATATTGCTTATGGTTCCTTAATGGAAACCTTATCGTTAATAATAATTTCTTATGAACTTAATTACATTAATGAGGGCGAATATCAAAATTTAAGACAATTAGTTGATGCAATTTCAAATAAATTAAATGGATTGAAGAAATATATCGAAAAGCAATAATTTAACCTCATTGGTCTTTTTCTCGTTTTTTAAATCAACAGTTTATCAGTTTTCTTTCCTCGTTTTATCAATTTATTGTTTTATCAAGTTAGGATTTTCTCGTTTCCTCGATTTATCAATTCCACGATTTCTCGTTTCCTCGAATTAAAAATATATAGTTAACTACATAACCTATGAAAAAAGCCCTAATCACCGGTATAACCGGACAAGACGGCAGCTATCTTGCCGAAATTTTGTTAGAAAAAGGATACGAAGTACACGGTATTATTCGTAGAAGTAGTTCCTTTAATACAGGTAGGATAGACCATTTGTATAATAACAAGGAAGTACATGGAAAAACATTGTTTCTTCATTTTGGTGATTTGGTAGACCCATCTAGTTTGTTACGAACATTAGAAAAAATACAACCCGATGAAATTTATAATTTAGGAGCACAAAGCCATGTTAAGGTTTCTTTTGATGTGCCCGATTATACTGCACAGGTTGATGCATTGGGAACATTGCGTTTTTTAGATGCTATTAGAGAATTGGGAATTACAAAACAAATTAAGTTTTACCAGGCTTCTACTTCAGAACTGTTTGGTAAGGTAATGGAAATACCACAATCTGAAAAAACTCCATTTTACCCTCGTTCTCCTTATGGTGTTGCAAAATTATTTGCATACTGGACTATTGTTAATTACCGCGAAGCATATAATTTGTTTGCAAGCAATGGTATTTTGTTTAACCACGAAAGCCCACGCCGTGGTGAGACCTTTGTTACAAGAAAAATTACACGAGCAGCTGCCCGTATTGCACATGGATTACAATCCAAACTTGTGTTAGGTAATATGGATGCAAAACGCGACTGGGGCTATGCAAAAGAATATTGCGAAGGTATGTGGCGCATTCTTCAGCATAATGTTGCAGAAGATTTTGTTCTTGCAACTGGCGAAACCCATGAGGTACGAGAATTTGTAAATTTAACATTTGCAGAAATAGGTGTTGAGCTCGAATGGCAAGGTAAAGCTGAAAATGAAAAAGCTGTTGTAATAAATATTACAGATAAAGGTTATGCGTTACCTGGGATTAAAAAAGGAAACATTGTTGTTGAAGTTAGCCCAAATTACTACCGCCCTACAGAGGTAGAACTCTTAATTGGTGACCCAACTAAAGCAAAAGAAGTTTTAGGTTGGACCTACACAACTCCTTTTAACGAACTTGTAAAAATGATGATTGTTTCTGACTACGAAAAAGTAGTTAAAAGAGGATACTAAATAACATTCTCAATTCCTCGTCTCCTCGCTTTAACCTTTTTCAACTTTTATCTTTCAACTTTTTCCTCCCCATATTCTGAAAATAAATTATCTTTGCGAAAAATATCGCAACGAAAATTATCGCAATAAAAATGATTAACTCTTTTAAATTTGGAAGTGTAGTAGACGACCCGTTTTTTACAAATAGGGTTGAAGAACTTGCGAAGGTTAAACAAATACTCGAAAGCAATAATCATCTTGTGATGATTAGCCCACGACGATTTGGAAAAACAAGCTTGATTCGCAAAACAGTTAAAAATCTTAAAAGAGATGTGCTATCATTAGATCTACAGTTAGTGAGCGGTGTTGAAGATTTTGCAGCACAATATTTAAAACGTATTTACAGGATTTTTCCTTCAGAGAAAATAAAACATCTCATTAAAAATTTCAGGATAATACCAAGCTTATCACTAAACCCTATTAATAATGAAGTTGATATTTCTTTTAAAGCAACCGAGTCAACTTTACCTCTATTAGAAGATGTGCTAAATCTTCTTGAGCAATTATGTAATTCAAAACATAGAGCTATTGTTATATTAGATGAATTTCAGGAAGTGATGCGATTGGAAAAGGGCTTCGATAAAAAGCTTCGGTCAATTATGCAGTTTCATAAAAATATTAACTATGTCTTTTTAGGCAGCCAGGAATCGATGATGAGAGAAATATTTGAAAAGAAAAAATCTCCATTTTACCATTTCGGACTATTTTTTCAGTTGCAAAAAATTGAAAAATCACATTTTAAGATTTTTCTAACAACAGGATTAAAAAATATTTGTAAGCAGCCCGAAAAACTGGCCGACGAAATTCTTTTATTTACCGACGGACATCCATATTATACCCAACAATTAGCATATACAGTATGGAATAATGTTAACCAAAAAGCAAGTCAGATTCATGCAGTTAAAAATGCAATCGAAGAAACAATTCAAACTCATGATCTGGATTATGAACGTTTATGGAACACATTTAATAAAACCGATAAAAAAACAATTATAGGTTTATCTCAAGGTAACCATTTGCCATTATCACAATCAGGTTTAAATAAAAATAATTCAGTTGCAACGAGCACAATATTTAGTAGTTTAAAACGATTAATGCAAAACGGATATGTAATAAAAACAAATAAAGGGTACGAAATTGATGATCCGTTTTTTAATAGCTGGACCATTAAACGTAGAGAACTTTGATTTTTAACTTTAGCATTTTTTCAACTTTAAATACCTGCCTGCCGTCATCCTGAGCGGAGTCGAAGGAAGGCATGGCTCTTGTCACTTTCTTTATATTTTTCATATGATTTAACATGAAAGAAATTTCCGAAAACAACAAAGGTGAAATAATTTTATATCAAGCTTCAGATAATCAAACTGCACTGGAGGTGAGATTTGAAGAAGAAACTGTTTGGCTTACTCAGGCTCAAATTGCTGAATTGTTTGGCACTAAAAGACCTGCTATTACTAAGCATCTCATTAATATCTATAAATCTGGTGAATTAATTGAAAATAGCACATGTTCCATTTTGGAACACATGGGTATAAATGGAATTCAAAAATATCAAACACAGTATTATAATCTTGATGTTATTTTATCAGTAGGATATAGGGTTAACTCGAAAAATGCTACGCAATTCCGTATTTGGGCAAATAAGATATTAAAGGAGTATTTATTAAAAGGATATGCAATACATCATAGAATAGAAAAACTTGAAAACAAAGTTTATTCATTAGTGTAGTTTATAAAGAATGAATCAGGGTGAAATAATAATATATCAAACATTTGAAAACTCTAATTTTCAGATAGATGTTAGAGTCGAAAATGAGACCGTATGGCTTAATCGGCATCAAATGGCTATATTATTTGACAGGGATATTAAAACCATTGGTAAGCATATTGCAAATGCTATAAAGGAAGAATTACAATCTTTTTCAGTTATCGCAAATTTTGCGACAACTGCATCAGATGGTAAAACATATCAAGTTTAGCATTATAATTTAGATGTAATAATTTCCGTAGGATACAGAGTTAAATCAAAGCGAGGTATACAGTTTAGAATTTGGGCTAACAAAGTACTTAAAGAATACTTGCTTAGGGGCTATGCTTTAAACCAAAGAATAGATAGAATAGAAAACAAATTGTACGAACACGACCAAAAATTCGAATTGCTTATTAAAACCGCTTTACCCCCACATGAAGGTATCTTCTTCGATGGTCAAATTTATGATGCATACGAAAAAGTATCTTCTTTTATTAAAGAAGCAAAATTCTC
>CAIQJL010000066.1 GCA_903872185.1 uncultured Bacteroidota bacterium
ATTTTATTGATTTCTTTCATTAATCTGTCGGTTTCTGTCAAAACTACAATTATTTTTTGATAATGCAAAATGTCGTCAAACTCTAACTTTCTTTCTTTGCGGTCTTTAAGCCATTTTTGTGCAGGTTGATAACCGCCTATATAAAAATTCCATGCAATATCAGGAACATTGTTAAAATACTGCGTTTCGTTTATAAAGACTTTTTTGCTGTCATATTTTATTTTAGTTACGATGTTATTTCCATCAATTGGGTATTGTGTTACATATTTTTCTACTATTGGACTTTCTAATAAATGGATTTGCCTTATTTCACCACCTAATTTAACTAGGTGCCAAAATGTTTGCAAATCTTTTGGATAAGGAACTCTTGGAAAGTCTATTTTTAAAAATTCTTTGTATTTTTCACGATAAGATGGTGAATGTAAAACAGCATAAATATAATCTAATATGTCTATTGGCGCAAATGAGTTCTTTGTTGTTTCTTTTTCGTTAGTATAAGTTAAACCCAATTTTTCTGCTATTTGGGTTACAATTTCTGTCTTTAAGTTTGGTGTTCTTTCTATTGTTTGTCCAATAGTTTGTTGTCCATTAGTTTCTGGATAGAGGTAAAGTGGAAAATAATTTCCAGAACCATATCTTCCTGCTGTACCTGTTAAATTAAAATCTCCTATCAATTTGCTAATGAAAATATATTGCCAATCTCCAATACTTTGGCGTGCAGTAACCAAACCAATATTATCACCATTTAGAAAATGTTGCATAACTTGTTTAACTGGCCAACCAATGAAACCTTTTGATTCTCCTGTGTAATATGTCCATTTGTAATCAAAAGGTCTATAATTGTATTTGACGAAAAGATTATCTTTTATGCCAAACTTCATCACATTATTTTTGCAAAATTCTACTTTTCCGTCACGACTTTCCCAACTTATTTTATTGTACTTAACTTTAATTTCTTCGCAACTTAAATCAAAAATGTCCTGTACTTTATCTATTATTACTGATTTGGAATTCTGGAAAGCAAGACTATCACGCTTGCTTACAATACCAGTACCGTTTATTTTGAAAAGTTTATTAACTGAAAATCCTTTGTCATATATTTTTTGTTCATCAAAATCCTTGTTGACAAAATAATAGTTAGGGGCAATATTTGGTAGTTCTTTATATCCAACAGTGGCAAGAGTTTTACTGCTTAGAAAATCATATTTCAAATCACGTTTGCCGAACAAATCAAAATGAAACACTTTGCCTAATTGGTTTACTTTTTTCTTTCCTGTTTTTACAAAGATGTTTATTGAAACACCTTGCATAATATCAAAAACATTTTGGTCAATATTTCCATCAATGTCCGTTTCATTTTTTTTACTGTTTCCGTGAAGGTCGATGGTATAAATTTTATCGAATGTTTTTAGCAAGTTCCACCGCATACCTCTAAAAGTAGGATTATCTAAAAAGCTATGTGGATTAATGTATGCTAAAATTCCACTGCCGTTTTTTTCAATAAAATGTTGCCCGTAACGAATAAATTTGTTTTCGTCTGCATTTATCCATTTTGAATTTTTTTCTCTTAACTTTTCCTTAGTGTCTGGTTCTATTTTATAATCTTCCATTAATTTCATTATCCATTCTCCTTTGTTTGAACTTTCTCCGCTGTATGGTGGATTTCCAATTATACACATCACTGGAGTATCACGTTTTATGTGATTTGCTTCGTTTGCTTCTGTGCTTAACCAGTTTGCAAATAAAGTTCCAGTATCAGGATGATATTCTTCAAGGCTATTTGTTAAATAAACTCTAAATCGTTGGTCTTTTGTTGGTTTATATCCTGTTTCGGTTAAAAGTAAATCTAATTTTAAATGAGCCATTGCATAAGATGCCATTAGTATTTCAAATCCATTTAATCGTGGCAATAGATGAGTTTCAACAAAATTGCTCCAAATACCTTGCTGTCCTTCAAACTTTTTATAAATATGTTTAATTATTTCTGCAAGAAAAGTTCCTGTTCCTGTGGCAGGGTCGAGAATTTGAACTTTATGAAATTCCTGTTCAACTTTTTTGCCTTGTATATTAATTTTAATTTTAGTTTTGCTGTTGTCGGCAAGTCCATTTGGTAAATTAAATTCGGACTTTAAAATATCATCAACGGCACGAACTATAAAATTAACGACTGGTTGCGGTGTATACCAAACACCACGAGCTTTCCGCAAAGCAGAATCATATTCTGAAAGAAATGTTTCGTAAAAATGAATTATTGGGTCTTCTGTTTTTGTTGATTTCCCAAAGTTTTTAAGCAGTTCCGCAACATTACACGCTAAAAATATTTCTGCTAAACTATCTACTATCCATTTAATACGGTCGTCGATGTCAGGACCAGCAATGTAGCCAAATAGTTTGCGAAGAAAAGGATTTGATTTCGGAATGAGTTCAGCGGCTTCTTGTCGTGAAAAATTACCTAAAGAGTCATCATGTAAACGAGCTGCAAACATACCGTAAGCAATGGTTTGAGCGTAAATGTCGGCAAATCCTTTTGGTGTAATATCATGAATAAGTATTTGCTTAAAGTCTTTCATTTGTGCTTTAAGTGTAGAATCTTCTTGATTATCTTCGTCACTTATTAAAGCTTTTTCGATAACATCAGAAAGCAGGCGGGCTTTGCCCGCCATCATTTCTGCTAATTTTTTTGAACTTTTTATTGTTTGTCCAACTTGTGAGCAAAAGTCTTTAATTAGGTCAGTAAAACTGTTGAAATTTTGGGGTAATGATATAATTTTATTTTCGGTAAGATGTGCAATTGCAACTTTTGTAACAAATTGTCCATCGTGATACAAATGAAAGTCTAAATAGTCGGTAAATATTAAATTACTTAATGATGCTTTGTAACGGTCAAATTGTTCTTTGTTTCCAGTTTTCTTTGTTCCATCAAGGTCGTTATCGCCTAAATCTTTGGCTTCGATGAAGCCAACAGGAATATCTTTCTTCTTTGTAAGAATGTAGTCGGGAGCACCACAACTTTGTCTTTTAGGTTCGTTGGTTGCAGAAATTTCAGGAACTATTGTTTCAATTAGTTGTTGCAAATAACCACGAAAAGTATGTTCTGTTGCAAAACCTTTTTTATATTGAGTATTTACACTGTCTATGTATTGTTGAATGGTCATTTTATAAATATATTTTTGATAAAAATAGCTAAAATGCTCGAATTAGTAATAGGTGCGTCAGCAAAAGTGCAGCTCTTTTGCAAGTTTTGGTTGTCCGTTGGCTTGTGCGACTTGCAAATGTGCTGCAATGTGTGGTCGGTTTAATTAGATGTTTTTTTTTATGAATTCAAAATTCTTAGTCATGTAGGATGTTTTGTAAGCCTTGCTGCTAACGTCAGTTCGTCTTAAAACTCAAATTTAAGATAAAATGCTCCAAAAATATTTTTTCATTGTTCTTTTTTGCGAAAAATAACTTAACAAAACATATAATTTTAAAAATATCCAAAATAAGAGCTTTAAACAGCTCTTTTAAGCCATTTAATCCTAGAATATTCATGATTCTTCTAAGGTTATAAGCAATAAATATAAATCCAACATCGGCACTTGCGCGCTTCATACTTTTCTTTGTCATTATATAGTAGAATCCCCATTGTCGCTTAATTGTTCCATAAGGATGCTCTACTATTGATTGTCGTCGTTTGTATAATTTAGGATCTGATTCAATATTTATTCTGTTTTGTTCAACATAGTCTGCATATTCACTTCGTTCTAATACGCGACCATCTTTGTTTTTAGTGCATTGTGTTTTTACTGGACAGTTTTTACATTCTTTTGTTTTAAATTGTTGTGCTTTATTTTGTGTTTGATGTTTTCCACGCTTTTTAATATTCCATGTGCCATTTGTTTTTAATGTATGGCCTTGTGGGCAAGTGTACGTATTATCCTCTTTATTATATTTAAAGTTTGCTACATTATAATTAGGATCAGGTGCTCCTGAAGCAGGATCTGGAATAGCCACTAGAGTTTTAATTTCTAATTCCTGAGCTTTTTTAAATTCACTGCCTGTGTGATATCCTTTGTCGTATAAAGCAGTAAAATCAGTATTCCCTACAATTTCAGCTGCACGGGTTAACATTTCGCCCATTGCTTTACTGTCATTGTTATTTGTCACTTTATAATCAATAATTAAACAGTTTTCAGCATCAACAGTTGTTTGAACATTATATGCTACCTCTGTTATATTATTGCGAGTTATCATCTGACGGCTTTCTGTGTCTGATGTTGAGATTTGCTCCTGGCCACTTTCATTCAACTGTTTCTCAAGTTTTAAATACTCTTCTTTTCTTGCTACATGCTTTGCTATTGTTTTTTTTATCTCTTCAGGTTTATCACAGTCTTCCTTTGATAATACTGCATTATATTCTTCTATCTTCTTGTCTATATATTCAATATGCCTGTTTATCTTGCCTTGGTTGTAGTTGTTCTTTTTACTGTTCTGAGCTCTTAATTTAGTGCTGTCGCCAGCGAGAAGTTTATTTCCTAACAAATTAAAGTGTTTTGCAATTTTTACGGTTGCTTGAAAAACTTTTCTGATTGCGTCTGAATTATCTTTTCTGAAAACAGAAATTGTGTTATGATCTGGTTGCAACGCTTTAAGTAACCACATTACTTCAATATTGCGTTTGCATTCTTTTTCGAGATCTCTAGAGGAGCGCACCTTGTTCATGTAGCCATAAATGTACAGCTTAAGCAAATCTGAAGGATGGTAAGCAGGTCTGCCATTCTCAACAAAATCAACCTTGAAACCAAAATCTTTTAAATTTAAACTTTCTACAAAAAGATCAATTACCCTTACTTCATTTTCATTTGAAATAGATGCGTCCATAGAAACTGGAAAAAGAAATGTTTGTTCTCTGGTTTGGCCTTTAATGTATTTCATGAAGTAAATATAGCTGACAAACAGATAAATAGCAAATTTTTACACACTTATTTGACTGATTGTTAATAACATATAGTCATTGTTAATAAGGTGAGGTTTTAAGACAGTCTGACGTTTGAAGCTACCCAACACCGTGCACTTTCTTGCAGTGGTTGTCAAACCGCTAAAGAAATTGCTATTTGTTAACCTTGTCAAGTTGCCCATTACTGCACGGTGTTGTGGTAGGTGGTGTTATGCCCTGTATATTATTATAGTTTAGTCATTTGACGATTAACTGTCCAATTTGCACCACTCAATTTAATTATATAAATTCCTTTTAACAAAGAATTAATGTTAATGTCATTTATTCCGTTATACAATTCCTTTTGAAGAATACATTCTCCAATTATATTGTAAATTTTCATTTTAACAGAATAATTTTCAGTATTATTTATATAAACTAAGTCAATTGCAGGATTTGGATAAATTTGAAAGAAGTCTTTTGAATCTATTTCATTTATTCCAGAAGTAGCATCTTTAACACAACGTACAGAAAATCCATAAGATTTAGTAAGATAATTTGTTTGAACAACTTGTGAGTTGTACAAAGTATTATACCACCAACCATTTAAAGTGCTATATTCAGTATTAGTCCACCAATAACCAAATGAACCAAGAAAATTATAAGTACCATAATTGTAACGATAACCACCAGGTAAAGCAGTAAAACCAGTTTCATTTGTAGCTCCAGTATTAGGACTTTGCCAATGAGTTGTCCCAACTTCTTTTAATTTACCACCTGCGAAACTTACACCACCTAAATATGTTGTAAGCGTTGTCCATTCTGCTTCTGTAGGAATATGCCATCCTATTGGTGCAAGGTTTTGAGTGTCATTAACAGCATACCAATTATAAAGTTTACCATATATTGTGCTATTGCTTGGGGTATTATTATAATCACAGTAGCCGCCGGTCGTAAGACTACTCCATGCAGTATTGACAGTGACATTTGGAATAGCAACACCATTGTTATAATGTGTAACTTTTAAATTTTCTGCCATCCAAACTTGTGAACCAATTGTCACAGTATTATATACATTTCCGTCATAATCTGTAACTGTTTGTGCATTATTTTTAAATGTAAATAATGCAAGTCCTGTTAAAAGTAGAATTGTTTTTTTCATAGTCAAATTGTTTAGTTAATATTTAATTCTGTCTGTCATTCATTTTATATATTGGGCATAATGACCAAAGCTACGGTGTCGTGCGAGCCCGATTAGGCTCGCATGCACCCGTAGGTGGTGTTAGGTTTAGGTTTTTATTTTTTTTAGGAAAGTAA
>CAIQJL010000067.1 GCA_903872185.1 uncultured Bacteroidota bacterium
TGGAAATTCATTAGCAATAAGGAGATTTAATTCGTTTTCAATATTAATTCCATAAAATTTTATTCTTAAACGAGCGTTTTTATTTTCATTTACAAAACTTGAGACTACTGATAAAAAACTTTTAATAGGATGATAATTGTATATTGTTCCAACAAAAGAAATATTTAAAAATTCATTGTTTTGAATAATTTTACTAGCTATATTGATTGCCTCTTGATCAAATCCATTAGGAATAATAGAAATAAACTTGTTAGTGAAAATTTCTGCAAGCTGCTGTTTAAATAATTCAGATACAGTAATTATCTGATCAGCTTTTTTTACAATAGTTTTTTCTAAAAAAGTATTCCATCCCCTTAAAAATATGTTTTTTTGAATTTTAACATCTTGCGACCAAGGATCCCTATAGTCAGCTATCCAAGGAATATCATACTCTTTACTTAATTTTGACGCATATTTAAATAAAATAAAAGGGTCACCTGTAGAAATAATTATATCGACTTTATTTTGTTTTAAATACTCTTTAGCGGCAAAATATAATTGTGATTTTGGTCCGATTAGAAAAAACCATTGTGCAATTTCAAAATATCCTGAAATAAGTTTTCTAATAAATTTATACTTCTTTTCACCAAATTTTAGCATTAGTTTATTTGCCCAATTAGGTGAATATGGAGTTCTTATTACTATTCCATTTTCATCAGATTCAATAATAGGAGATTCTGTTTTACTCGGTGCAATATAATCTCGATAGTTCCCATATTTATTACTCCATTGGCGTGTAACTACGATTGGAGTTACTCCAAACTCATTTAAATATTTATACCACCCATACGGCCTTAACCCACCAACTGAGACATATGGAGGAAAATCATAGGCAAGTATTAATACTTTTTTCATTGGATAAAATTAAGAAGAATTTTCTCTTGATTTTCCCAATTATACTCCAATGCCGCTTTTTTACAATTTTCTTTATAAATAGTAGTGTCGCTTTTAGCAAGATTATTTATAGACTCAGCTATTAATATAGGGTTATTTTCAACTAACTCACCAATATTATATTTTGAAAAAACAATTTCGCTTTCCAATGTTCTACTTGCAATTACCGGTATTCCTGCATTAATATATTCAAAAAGCTTATTTGGAGCAGCAAATTTACAGCTTAAATTAAATGGCTCCAAAAGACTTATACCACAATTTGCTGCTTTTGTATAGTTTAGCAAAATACTAGAATCGACTTTCTCGTGAAAAAAGACTTTTTGCGACAACTTATTTAAGTTTACAAATTCTTGTAATGATTTTTGCAAAGTACCATAGCCTAAAATCACTAACTTAATATTTGCCTCGGTATATTTAAATGTTTCAATCATTGTATATAATCCCCGACCTAAATTTAATACACCCTGATAAATTACAATAAAATCATTTTTGTCTAAATTTATAATACTGTGAATATTTACCGGTACAATATTCTTGGGGATATTAGGAAAGTTCATTAAAACATTTACATTATTCTGTTTATATGTTTTTTCGAAATATAGTTGTAACCCTTTGCCAACAGTAATAAATGAATCAACTTTTTTCAAAAGTTTTTTTTCAGTAATAACACCTAACTTCCTCATTAAGAAAATTAAAAAATTAAATGCTAATTTCCTTATACCACTACTATTATTAGGAAAAAATTGATTTATTGTTTCAATATAAATTTCATGAGAATCATAAATCACTTTTGCTCCAATTTGCTTCTTTATAATTACAGCAGGCTTAAGACATGGTAAGTCATTGGCATATATGTAATCATATTTTATTTTAGTAGCCAATACTGGCTTTATTAAAAACAAAAATTCATTATAAAAAACAGTATGCCTTATAAGTTTTGTTTTAAAATTTATTTTTCTTGAAATTGAAAATAACCTAACGTTTTTATTAAATAAAATATCATCACTTGGAGTACTGTCTTCATAAAAAAGATCGATTAAGTTCTCAGTATTTTTGCTAAACGACCGAATAATTTTAATAACTCTTGAGTCATTAATTATACCGCCATTTAATAAAATTGCTATTTTACTCATTAAGAATTAACTATTTTGTAATGTGTTACCAAATATTCCTAAACTTACTGTTTTCCAGGAAGGGGCTGACTCTTTGTTTACCCAGTCTTTTTTTATTGCTAAATTATGAAAGTCAAACGCCCAACTTTTCCACTCTTTGGACTCTTCCCACTTATTTTGAGGAGGTTGAAATCCAAGTTTGTCTTTTCTCCAACAAACTTCGCTTGGCAAAATATTCTCGAGACTATAACGTAAAATTGCTTTTGTCCATCCATTTCTAATTTTAAACTCGCTAGGTAAACTAAAAACAAACTCAACAAGTTCATGATTTAAAAACGGCAATCTTACTTCACGAGAAAATGCCATAGAATTTCTATCGGCAAATCTAAGTAGTTTCTCTAAGCCAGACTTAAAAGTTGAATGATATAATGATTCATTTAAAGTAACAAAATTTTTAAACGGAGCTTGTTCTTTATAAAAATTATTAAAAAGAGTTTTGTTTATTGTTTTATTATTTGGAACACCTAAAAATTTATGTTTTATTTTTCGTGATTTATCAAAAATAGTAGGTAAAGTTGTTTCTAATTTAAATAAATTATCAATTATTATAGAGTCCGCAAAAGTATTATTTTCTTTTATTTCAAGAAGTGATTTTTTAAGTTCATTTACACCCCCTTTTTTATATTTCTCTCTTAAAAATGGTATAAAAAAATGAGTATATCCCGCTAAATATTCATCTGCCCCTTGACCATCAAGAAGCACAACCACATTTTCTAATTTTGCTAATTTAAAAACTTCCCATTGTGCATAAATACTTGCTGAACTAAATGGTTCCTCTTGATGATACATTATTTGGGGAAGATCTTCCATTAATTTTGACAAATCAGGATAAGTGCAATAATGCTGAATACTTTTATCTTGAACCACTCTTGACATAAAAAAACCTTCGTCTAATTTAGGATCATCAAATCTTGCCGAAAAGGTTTTCTGAATCTCAGCTTTGTTTTTTATAATGTTATCGATTGCAAGAACAACAGATGATGAATCTAATCCGCCACTAAGGCTTGTCCCTACCGAAACATCAGAACGTAATCTGCGATTAACTGAAGTAAAAAATAATTCATTAAATTTTATACAAGCATCCTTAAAATCTATTTCTGAGTTTTTTTTGTTTAAATCTATTTTCCAATATGGTTTTTGAATTATTGAAACTCCTTCTTTATAAATAAAATAATGACCAGCTTTTAGCTTGCTAATTTTCTGAAAGAATGTCTGAGATAAATCATTAGGATTTTCGTGAAGATTAAAATTAAGATATAAATAAATACTATGATTATTAATGCTTTTATCAATTCCATTTGCCCATAACGACTTCATTTCTGAAGCAAACATTAGCTTATTATTGTTTAAGCTATAGTAAAACGGTTTTTCGCCAAAACGGTCTCTTGCACAAAACAATTCATTATTTAATTTGTTATAAAGTGCAAAAGCAAACATTCCATCAAATTGCTTTAGGCAATCAACACCCCAATGGTCATAAGCCGCCATAATTACTTCAGTATCGCTCTTGGTTAAGAACTGATACCCTTTAGTCGTTAAATAAGATTGTATTTCAATATAGTTATAAATTTCACCATTAAATGTTATAACATATTTGTTGAAATAATGCATTGGTTGAATTCCACCTTCTGTTAAATCGATAATAGCCAACCTTCTATGGCCTAAGCCTATTTTGTTTGTTTTATCAATCCAAATACCCTCTCCATCTGGTCCGCGATGAATAATTGCATTTGTCATCAGCCTTACTTCCTCTTCTCTCGGGGCCTCATTACTTCCATATATACCAGCTATTCCACACATTTTTTCTATAATAATTTATATAAATCTTTTGCTGGCAAAACTTCCTTTAAGTAATCCATTGGGTTATATTTATTGTCGTCATCAGTTGGAATATAATTTTCTATAACAGAATTTTTACTGTCTAATCTTTTATATGGTTTCCCTTCTTTATATAAAATTCTAAACCGTTCTGTTTCATTTTCCATATATTCTAATAAAATTTCAGGGTACTCACCATAAGTTTCAGAATCATATTTTTTTAAATGTAACAGCGATTCTTTTTGATGCCTAAAAATAAGAGAATTAATGTCATTTGTCTTATACCTTTTTAACTGCCATTCCTTCTCAAATTTACTAAAATCTGAATACTTTTCTTTACTGTTTTTTTCTGTTGAATTATATTTTTGTCGCCAGTCAAAATAGCAATTTCGAAATATTAACCTTAAATCGGGTTTAATTCCATCACAATGGAATATATATTTATCAGTAATTTTAATTATTTTATAATATATCGGTAGTTTTATTGTGTCAAATCTTCCAAACTCCCTATATTGTATTTTTTTACTGAACCGAAGAAGAAAGGGCTCCCCCCTGTCACATACTTCATACAATTTTGAAGTATGATAAAAATCTCCAATCAGAGTAGTTCTTCCAATTTGAAAAGCAATAGGTTTTTTAGTTTTTAAAACTCTTTTTTTAAACTCTGTTGAGGATTCTGAACCAGATGTTTTAAAA
>CAIQJL010000068.1 GCA_903872185.1 uncultured Bacteroidota bacterium
CATATTATTTGCAGACTTAGACTTTTTTAGATTTTCTAGAATTCAACAACAAGTAGAATATTTTAATACTGTTCTTCGGTATTCCACTATTTCCAGACTGAGACTTTTTTCAAAGATCACTAAAACCTTATGAATATTGAATAATTCGGAAAACCTTTTTTCGTAAATTTCTTTTCTTATGGAAAAATTATCTTTAGTTGTTAAACTTTTTTATATTTGCCATATAATGCAAATAAGTTCTTTTTGAGGATGTAAAAAGTAGCAAAAATTCCAGTGGATTTCCTAGTGGACTTGTTTTGACTCTTCTGTAAATAATTCATAATAAAGCGCTATATGAGGTGAGTTCTAGAACCCCTCTCTCCGCGAAAATCCTATGTAAAAAGAAGCAAAACCCTGATTTTGAGAGAAGTCAGGGTTTTTCATTTCACTTAAACCACCTAAAAAACCACCTTTTTCGGGGTAGTTTGGTGTTCTATTCGGTTGCATAAAATTCTGAAAAAAAAAACAACCGAATAAGGTGCGATTTCTCTCTTTTGCAGTACTTTACATTTCGTCTTTTTGAGCTAAAAACTATACATTTAACCAAAAAAGAGGATGCAAATTATGGAAAAAAGAACAACCATGGGCCTATTATTTTTTATTAAGAAAACTAGGCTGTGAATAAAAACATTGTTTTCATACATCAATATTTTTTATATTATGATTTATTGATTTACCGGCTTGAAACCCGGTTCTGATTAAAAGACAATCGAAGATATAAAACCGTTGCCTGACTTTATATATTTTTTCAATTTCAGGCTGAAATCATTGGATTTTAATATTAAAAAGAGTTTGTAGCTTTATTTAAAGAATAAAAGGGAGACTCTTTTTAGAGTATCCCTTTTATAAACAATCTACCTAAAATTAAAAAAGCAATTTCTTATGTTATTTTATAAATTTTAAAATGACAGGAGCTTCATTTTTGTCATTATTATTTATTGTTAGGATATAACAGCCATCAAGAGTAATGTCAATAGGTAAAGAAAATTTTGTAATTCCATTAGTATTCTGATTTTTTGTAATTATTGTTCGACCAAGCATGTCATAAACTGTAAACTTTAAAATGGAATTTTCAAGTCTATTTAATGTTATTGCTAAGGTAGAATTACTTTTGTTATAATATGCTGTAATGTTACCATTTATACTTAATGAACAGTTTGAATTTACTAATTCAGAATAAGTAAATTTTCCGTCAAAATCAGTCTGTTTAATCTGGTAATAGAAAGTATTGTCATTTATTTCATTATCTAAATAATTGTAATTATTAATTACATTACTATTACCTGCACCTGATATTTCTGTAATAGCAGAGAAAAATTCTCCATCTTCAGATTTGAGTATTGTAAAATAATCATTATTAGTTTCGGTATAGGTTTGCCAACTAATGAGTTGTCCGTCATTCTGGCAAGTTGAAGTGAAATTTACAAACTCTACAGGTAGAACATCAGTGCAAGTATTACTGGCACCAGAAATCTCAATATAAAAAGGTGAAACTGCTCCTCCTTCTCCATCAACAACAAGGTAGTAAGTTTGCCCAATATTTAATCCACTTAAATTTAATTGCTGATTTGAAGTTGAACCGTTTGAATATCTCTGACTAGGATATGTGTCATTAATTGCGTCTTCAGGGCATCCTCCATTAACAACAGAATAATTTGCAGCATTGCATATACCTAATGTATTTTGAACAACTAAAGTTTGGAGCGATCCAGTTACTCCAGAAATTGTTATATGAGATGTAGTAGCAGTAGCAATAAATTTAAACCATGCCGAATTATTTCTATTTGAGTTCCAGATACAAGAAGGTGTTGTATTTGGGTCCCAAAGATCAGAAATAGATCCAGGGTCAGAAAAACCGACATTAGTTCCAATGGTTATTTCTGAGCTAAGAAGACATAATGGGGAACTGCAGTTGTCGTTAACAGTATAAGAAGTTAAATTATTCTCGACATAGGGAACGCCAAATTCAAGACTAAAATCATTAAAACGGCATCCATTACTAACCGATGTTTCATAAATAGTAAGTGTCCATACTCCATTTGGATTAATGCCACTAAAATTATTAAATACATCATTTGTTATAGCTTTGTAATATCCAATATTCCAAGGTTCAGCATTCTGAGAGCCAGCAGTAGTTGATGGCCACATTAGGTTTGAATTATCTCTAAACTTAATATCAAATTCATGACGTGTTGAACTTGAGAAGGTCCATGAACCTCCATTTGGTCTTCCTGTTATGATATATATATATGCTCCATTTGGTGCAGTAAGTTTAGCAGCATAATATGAGAAATTTACAGTTCCATCAGACATATTTCCCATATGAATAATTACTTGTTTTAACTTGAAGGTTCCTGTTGATAATGCAGGCAAGCTTTGTGCTGTTAAATCAAGAGTTCGTTTTAGCGAATCGTTCCACCCTGGTATTTGAGGGGTACTGTTTGTGAATGTTTGAGCTATTGCTGTATGCATTGAGAAGATCAAACAAATCATTAAAAACCTGCGCTTCGTTAATTTGTGCATTACAAATTTATTTAACTGGTGTTTTTTGCTTCTTAACAAATTTATACGGTTTACTAACTTAATAAAAATGAAATAGGTTCTGTGTTATAAAACATAACTAGACATATGTTCGGATACGTAATGCAGTGCTATTTTATAAAGCCGAACGAAATTGAACTTACAGCTAAATTTATGTAGGACAGTAGTATGCAATTGATTTGTTTAAATTAAATTCATTTTAAATCAATTATTAAAATCTGTAAAATACTAGTCTGCAAATTTTTTAAAATATTATTCCGTTTTTATAAATAGATACAGAATAAGTGTTTTTAAGTACATGTTCTGATTTATAATGGAGAATAGATTTTATTTTAATTACAGGGGTGTCATGTAATACCTTCGTTTTATAACAAAGTTAAAATGTTAACCATGTTAAATAATTGCCAATATGCTGTAGTTATACTAGTTGAAATATGCTTGTATCTAAAGCATGTTTTTACTAAGAAATTAGCTTTATGTTTTAGTTTTATAGTTGTTTTCTTTTCAATTGGAAATAGTCAGGTTGTAATAAATGAAGTAAATGTAAAACCTGGAACAAGTTCAACTAGTTCTCAGTTTCAATCAATGAAGGATTGTGCAAATCTTTCATATGGTAGTGAATATATTGAGTTGTACAATACAAATCCATGTGCATCAATCGATATTAGTTGTTACATAATAGCTACACCATTTTCCGGACTTTCATCAAGCTCACAAGGTTCATTCAGATTTCCTATTGGAACTATAATTCCTCCCTTAGGTTTTTTGTCACTTGGGGGTGCTAATTCTGGAGCAACAATATTACTTCCAAATTTTTGCTCGGGTGCAAATGCAGCATATTTAGCAACTGGTGCCAGTCGTTGGTATCTAGATAATTTTGAAGAGTATATTGCTTTGTATGATGCTTCTGGTAATCCTGTTAATGTGGTTTACTGGACTTCTGGTGCAGCAGAGCAAAGCAAATGGAATAATTCGGCGTATGATGGTTTGTTTTTAGCACCAAGTCCTATTGCTAATCCATCTGGTTGTAATAATATAGGCTCTCTTGCTGGTCCTTCTGCATTTCTTCCAGCTATAGTAAGTTATGCAGGTGCTGTGCCTGCGATGGGTACAGTTATAGAGCGAGTCCAGGATGGAAGTGTTATCTGGGCTACAAATGCTGCTCCAACTCTTAATGCTTGTAATGGTACTTGTATAATTTCTAATTCTTTTTTAATTTCTGCAGCTGTAATACAACCAGGATGTGGACTTTCTAATGGAAGCATATCAATAACACCTTCACCAGGACCAATAAGTAACTATACTTTTACATGGTCGCCAAATATTTCATCTGGAAACAGCGCTTCAAGTTTAGCATCTGGTTCGTATGATATTACTATCGTTTCTAATACAGGTTGTCAAAAAGATACCACAATCATACTGTCAAGTGGAAATGCCCCATCTGCTGTTAACGTAACAACTGTTGCTCCAAGTTGTGGCTCATTAAATGGTTCTGTAACAATAAGCACTGTTACAGGTGGGGTTACGCCTTATCAGTATAACTTTAATGGGCAAGGACTTTCTTTAAATACAATTTATAATAATTTAGGAGCAGGTACATACACGTTAGTTGTTCAGGACAATAATGGATGTACTTATAATGCGCCAAATATTGTGCTTTTAGATAATAACACTTTACCTACTATTACTCTTGGAAATCCTCTTACGTTAACTTGTACAATAACAAGTGGAGTAATAAGTGTAAGTACAACAACAACTGGTGCTACTTATAATTGGTCGGGATCTGGAATTGTTTCAGGAGGAACAACTTCTTCGCCTACTGTAAATTCAGCCGGAAGTTATTTAGTAACAGTTACCAATCCATCAACAGGCTGTTCTAATACTTCAAGTATAACTGTTAGTAATAATACAACTTTACCTAATATAACAACCGGGCCTTCTTTGGCGCTAAACTGTATATTGCCTTCTTCGACTATTTCTGCAAGTTCATCAACTTCTGGTGTAACTTATAGTTGGACTGGTCCAGGTATTGTTTCTGGAGGAACAACATCATCACCTACAGTTAATGTTGCAGGTAGTTATTTAGTTACTGTAACAAATCCTACAAATGGTTGCACAAATACTTCCTCGGTAGCAGTTACTCAGTCAGTAGCACAACCAAATTTAACAACAGGCATTGCTCCAACTTTAACTTGTACAAATTTAATAGGCGTTATAACATCGAGTTCAACTACTAGTGGTGTAACTTATAATTGGTCTGGTCCTGGAATTGTAAGTGGAGGAAATAGTTCTTCGCCAACAGTAAATGCAAGTGGAAATTATACTGTAATAGTAACTGATCCATCAAATAGTTGCACAAATACAGCAATTGTAAGTGTTATAATTAATAATACTCAACCAAATGTAACTCCTGGGTCTTCGTTGTTATTAACATGTTCAGTTATAACTGGAACAATAGGTGTTAGTTCAAGTACCGTGGGTGTAACTTATAATTGGTCTGGCCCTGGAATAGTATCAGGTTTAAC
>CAIQJL010000069.1 GCA_903872185.1 uncultured Bacteroidota bacterium
AAAACAGGAAAAATTAACCAAAATTGGAAGGAAGAACAACATGTCAGTTAATTTTGTAAAAAATGCATTGGGACGATTAGTTCCAACCGAAGTAAACGGAGTTCCACAGGTTCCATATATGGGTGTGGGCAAACATAAGCCAACAGGAAGAAAATATGCTCCTCAGATTGTTTCCTGTGCTGATTTTCCAGATGATGGCAATAAGACTGTTGCGACATTAAAAGATGCTTTAATAAAATCTGGTTTGCGTGATGGTATGGTAATTTCTACACATCATCATTTTCGTAACGGAGATCTTGTAGCAATTCAGATTTTTGATATTGCAAAAGAACTTGGAATTAAAGATTTGGTATGGGTTCCATCTGCTTCATTTGAATGTCAGGCTGTTTTAACAAAATACCTTGAAGATGGTACAATTCATCATATCGAGGGGAGTATGAATGGCTCATTAGGTCGTTTTACTTCTCAGGGAAAAATGAAAGGTACTGGAATATTACGTTCTCATGGTGGGCGTTATCAGGCAATACAGGATGGCGAAGTTGTTATTGATATTGCTGTAATTGCTGCTCCAACTGCCGATGCTTTTGGTAATGCAACCGGTGATCGTGGCCCAGCTGCGTGTGGATTGTTAGGGTTTGCTCTTGCCGATTCACAATATGCAAATAAAGTAATTGTTGTTACTGATAATATTGTTCCTTTTCCATGTTACCCATGGCAAATTCAGGGAAATCATGTTGATCATGTTGTGGTTGTTGATAAAGTTGGAATTCCTGAGAAAATTGTTTCTGGTACAACTGAAGTAACAAAGAGTCCTGATCGTTTATTATTAGCAGAATGGACAGCTCAGTTTTGCGATGAAGCAGGAATAATAAAAGATGGCTTTTCTTTTCAGGCTGGAGCTGGTGGTACTGCACTTTCAATAGGTATTTATTTTGCAGAAATTCTTCGTGAGCGTGGAATGAAATCAAGATGGGCAAGGGGAGGAAGCAATAAGTATTTAGTTAAAATGTTGGAAGAAGGTCTTCTTGATTATATTCTTGACGGACAAACTTTCGATTTAGAAGGTGTTCGTTCTATGCGCGAAAATGAAGGGCATGTAAATACTAGTCCTTTTACAAGCTACAATTATCATGGCAAAGGAAATTTTGCTTCTATGGTAGACGTTGTTATACTTGGTGCAACTGAAGTAGATGTAAACTTTAATGCAAACGTTGTTACACATTCTGATGGTGTGTTGTTGCATGGTATTGGTGGCTGGCAGAATTGTATCGCATCAAAATGTACAATATTGCCAATTCCACTTTTCCGAGATAGAATGCCTGTTGTACGTGATGAGGTTACAACAATTTGTGGTCCTGGTGAATTAATTGATGTAATTGTAACTGAGCGTGGAATTGCAATTAATCCTTTACGTAAGGATTTAATTGAGAAAATGAAAAATTCCAAATTGCCAATTAAAACTATTGAACAATTAAAACAGGAAGCTGAAGCTATTTGCGGAGTGCCAGATAAACCTAAATTTACAAATAAACCTGTTGCAGTTGTAAAGTGGGTTGACGGAACTATCATTGATACCGTTTGGGAAATTGATAATACATAATACTGTTTTGTCATTCTGAACGTCCGCCGCGGAGGATGAAGAATCTAGTCTAGTAATCTTCACCAGATCCTTCGTCCGCCGCGGCGGATACTCAGGATGACAGTAAAGATATCCAATAACAAATCACTATGAAACTTAAAAATCTTTTGATAGTTGTAACTTTTGTTTTGTTTACAACAAACCTTATTGCTCAGGAAATTTCGGGGCATTTTTCTTTTAATGTAGGATCGAATTATCAATTCAACGGAGCCAAGGGATTTGGTGGCGATTATGTTCATAAATTTGGTAAAACACGTATCGGTATAACCTATGATTATTCAAATATTTATAAGGCAATAATAAGCAGCTATACTGATGAAGTTACCGGAACTTCTATATATGATAATCAGTATTCAAATATGATATGTAATGAATTTGCAATTTTTGCATTAAGAAATTTAAAAGATAATGACAATTCAAGAATATCTGTTGGTCCAATAATTGGAGTTAATTTTCTTAGAAGATTAGGTAGTGTTCAACGGTTTAATAAACCTGATGATTTTAGATTTTATAACTTTTTCAGATACGATGATAAGAATATGCAATCAGAATTTGGATTTGTGTGTGAAGCAGAAATTAAAGGAATTATTTGCAAAAATCTTTCTTTTCTAACTAAAATCAAAAGCGTTGTTTCGGGTATAGAATATAATGATTTCTCCGATTCTCGAAACCCAAATTCATTTTTTAATATGAAAGTCGAACTGGGTTTTAGATATAGTTTTAAATGCAATAAGAAATAAAATTAGGTTCTATTTATTAAATTTATTGCAATACATGCTGATGTTGCTGCTGTTTCTGTTCTTAGTCTACTATTACCAAGGCTAATTCCTGTATAATTGTTTTGTATAGCAAGTTCAATTTCTTTAGGAGTAAAATCTCCTTCAGGACCGATTAGAATTAAGCAATCTGAACTTTTGTTATACCAGTCTGCAATATGTTTGCGTTCATCAATACAGTATGCAATTCCTTTTTGTGAATCGAATTCTTTTTTAATAAAATCCGTATATTTTGTTAACGGATTTAATATTGGTAAACTTGCTTTAATGCTTTGCTTCATTGCAGAAATCATTACTTTCTGAAGTCTGTCATTGTTTACATTTCTTCTTTCGCTTCGTTCACATAATATAGGTGTAATTTCATCTATGCCTGCTTCTGTAGCTTTTTCGAGAAACCATTCTAATCTGTCGGCATGCTGAAGCGGTGAAATAGCAATGTGCAATTTAAATGGCCTTGAACCATAATTTTCAAATTTCTCGTTTATTGTTAAAACGCATGCCTTTTGGTGATCGTCAATTATTGAAGTTTTATACAGAGTTCCTTTACCATTTGTAATCCATACAATGTCATCAGTTTTTAAGCGCAGAACTCTTGTGCAATGCTTAGATTCTTCTTCGCTAAGCTCAATTGTATTGCCCGAAATTTCTGGATTATAAAACAGTTGCATAAAATATTTTTCTTAATGCGAAAATATTAAAAAATCGTATTACTTTTATCTGTTTAGTAAAAAAGTTGATAACTGATTTGAAAACAATAGGTTTAATATCTGATACTCATAGCTCAATTGATGAAGCTGTATTTACTTTTTTTTCTAATTGCGACGAAATATGGCATGCAGGTGATTTTGGAAACCTTCAAACTGCTGATAAATTAGCTGCTTTTAAACCTTTACGTGGAGTTTTTGGAAATATTGATGATCATCAAGTTCGAATTGTTTACCCTAACACTTTAAGATTTGTTTGCGAAGGTGTAGATACACTTATAACACATGCAGGAGGTTATCCAGCGCATTATGATAAAAACCTGGTGCTTGTTTTAAAAACAAATCCACCAAAATTATTAATTACTGGTCATTCTCATATTCTGAGAATAATGTATGATAAGCAATACAGTTTTCTTTTTATGAATCCTGGTGCAGCAGGGAACTATGGATTTCACAAACAAATTACACTGATAAGATTTGTAATTGATAAAGGTGAAATAAAAGATGTTGATGTATATGACAGACCAAGAGGATAGAAATATTTTTTATTGTCATCCTGAGAGCCTGCACTGAGCTTGACAAAGTGCACTCGAAGGATGACTTGAATTATATTGTTGTCAGGTTTAAATAAAAGGAAAAAATCTGCCTGTTTTTTTAGTATAATTATCGTAATCTTTATATTGTTTTTTAAGTAAAGATTCTTCGTATTTCGATTTAAAATAGAAAAGAATAAATAATGCAAAACCAATAAATATATTCCAAATGCTTTCATTAAATATTCCAAAAAATACCGAAAAAATAATTATGCCTGTGTATATAGGATGACGAATGTATTTGTATAAACCAGCCTGAATTAACGTGCCAGATTCTATTGGAGTTGGGAATGGAGTTAAGTTTTTATTTAATTGTAAAAATGCAAACAGAATAATTATTAATCCAATTATTGATATTGAAAGATTAGCAATTCTTAAAAAATAATTAAGGTGAAATACTATTGGGTTTATAGGAATAAAATAGATTAATAATAGAATAGCTTGAATTCCTACAAATATTAAATCTTTTTTTGCAATTTGTTTCATATTGTTATTTGTAAAATTTATAATCTATTGCGTATCCCCGTGTTCCTCTCATTCTTTGCCAAAAAGTTTCACGATCTGGTAATGCCTTAAAATTTTTCACAAATGCTTTTTTGAAATCTATAACAGGATCAAACATTATAGATTTTAAAGTATTAAGACTATCATATACAATTGGAATAATTTCAATATCGTGATTTAATTTTTGATCTATGAATTTCTTTAAAGCTTTTGTTTGATATGGATCAGATGCTAATGCAACACTTGAAAAATTTAATTTTTTTGCTTTATAATATGAGTAGAAAATATTTTCTGTACTATGTTCAGCTTCTGTTTCAACTAAAATATGTTCTTTTGGTATTCCAATAGCTTCGGCATACATAGCCATAATTTCAGCTTCAATATATGGAGAATATACTGAAGAACCGGAATACATAATATTTTTTGCAATACCTTTATCATATAAAAATTTCGACCAGTAAACTCTTGATTTCATTATTAAACTCCATTTTTCACCATTGAATGGAACACCAGGCACAACAACTATATCATAACTTTTATAGTATGATTTGTTTAATAATTCTTTGCATTTTTTTGGTGTGTAAATGCAAGAATTAAATGAAAGTAAAATAAATAATGTGAATGAAAATATTACGACAGTAGTTATATTTGATTTGTAACAAATCATTATATCAATAACTTTTAACAAAGTCAATAATTAGATTTGTTAATGCTTCGTATTTAGCCAAACTGCAATTTTCTGGTGTGTCATCTGAATTGTGGTATGGTCCTGTTTTTCCTTGAGCATATATAAAGAAACATTTTATTTTACTTCGGTAAAAAGGTGCATGGTCGCTATTGTCTGCAGCACCTCTGGTTTTAATAATGGGCAGATAATTTTTCTCTTTGTTTAATTTATTTAATTTTTCAAATTCATCTTTAAAAACTGATCCGTTAACTACAGTAATGCCATCTTCGCCACTGCCAACTAAATCTAGATTTAAAAGAAATTTTATTTTATTTAGTTTTATTAATGGATTTGCAACAAAATACTGAGAACCAACCAAGCCAATTTCTTCTCCTGTGAAAAATAAGAATACCATTGTGTAACGTGGTTTTTCTTTCGAAAAAGTTTTACATAAATCAAGTAACATTGTTACTCCGCTTGCGTTATCATTTGCACCTGGAAAATACACATTACCAAATTCACCCAAATGATCATAATGTGCAGAAAATGCAATAATAGAGTCGCTTTTTCCGGGGATTACAGCAACAACATTTCTTGTTTTATATTTTTCAATATAGTTTGATTTAAAACTAATCTCAATTTGTTTAGCATTTTCTGGAAAACTATTACATGTTATCTCCATTTGCACCCAGCTTCTGGGTTCGCTGTCTTCAATCTGTACTGTATTTTTTGCAACTAAAGTTATTATTCCTTTAGCATTCATTGGGTTTTTATGACGAATCTCGTTGATAATATCTTTAATTGATTTGTCATTTGTTAAACAGGTGTCAATTACTAAAAAACTTTCTGTTAATTTTTTAGTGTAAAGATCTTTGATATTTTGTTTGTCAATTCTTATTAAGGAATATTTTCCGGAACAACTGAACGACCCAGGGTAAATAATAAAATCATTTCCACATTTAAGTGTGCTAGAGTCAATTTTTAATAAACCTAAATCGCTGATATAACAAATAGGCATTTCAAAATTTTGAAAATAAGAACTGCTTACTTTTTTTACTTTATTTTTTTTTAATTCAGTTGCTATAAATTTTGAAGCAATTATATCTCCTTTATTAGTATATCCTCGGCCATGAAAATCTTTAGAACAAAGTGTAGATAGTACTTGTTTAGCATACTGTAAATCTTGCCCGAATATGTTTGAAGAGAATATAAATAAGCTAATAAAAAGTAAAGCTGTAACAATTAACTTAAATTTACTTAAATTAATGAAATAAGATTTTATATAATTCATTTGAAAGTAAATTATTAATGCCTATGCAAAACGACGATATACCAATTCTAAAAATTTTGAGTGTGATTCTGAATCTTCTTTAAATTTAATGGTTTTATTAATGAATTCCATTGCATCATCAATATTTGTCATTTCATTAATTTTGTCAATTGTTTCATTATATAAAGTTGCATTATTTTCAAATAAATCGCGCGAAAACATTACTCTGTCATTAATGCTTATTGCAGATTTAATATTTTTAATTGGCTTTAATTGCTGACTAGTAGAAAAGTCTTTTTCGTTTTTAATTAAGTTATCAGATACTGTTTTTGACTTTGTTACCTGATATTGATCAGCAATAGTTTTTGAAGTATTTGTTGCTCTTTGTTCTGTAATAACTTCTTTTGGTTTCTGTTCAATGGGTGTTTCTTTAATAACTGCTTCGATATTAAATAATGTAGGTTCAATCACCTCAATTTTCTTTTCTTCAATTAAAATAGGTGTTTCTTCAATTATTACTGGCTCAGTTGTAATAATTTCAGTTGCTTTTTCAGCTGGTATTACAATTTTTATTTCTTCAGCAATTTTGAAAACAGCCTTCTCTTCAATAGGTTCAACTATAATTTCTTTTTTAGGTTCTTCAATTTTAATTTTAGAAATTTCTGTTGTTTCTAATTTTAAAATAAAGTCGTATGCCATTCTTATTTTTCCTAAAGCAAGGTCTTTATCAATATTATTTATATTTTCGCCTTTGTTATTAGCAATTAATGTTGATGCTTCGTTAAGCGTTTCAATAATATGGCTTATTTTTTCGTTCTGGTTCATAATTTAAATTGATTATAGTATCAATGGCTTTGTATTTCTTTTATTTTTGTAAAGTTAATCATTTGAAATAAACTGAGGAATTTTTAGCATGTTTTTAGAAAAAACCGGGAGAGAAGGTCCCAAAAAAGGTTGGATTGAAGTTGTATGTGGGTCTATGTTTTCTGGTAAAACAGAGGAGCTTATTCGTAGACTAAAAAGAGCTAAAATTGCTAAACAAAAAGTTGAGATTTTTAAACCAAAAATTGATGTTAGGTATTCTGTTGAAGAAGTAGTTTCGCATGACGAAAATGTAATTCACTCAACTCCTGTAGATACTGCATCAAATATTTTATTAATGGTTAGTGATGTTGATGTTGTGGGAATTGATGAAGCACAGTTTTTTGACAGTGCAATAGTTGATGTTTGCAATTCGTTGGCAAATAGCGGTGTAAGAGTTATTGTTGCTGGTCTTGATATGGATTTCTTAGGAAAACCATTTGGTCCGATGCCTGCATTATTAGCTGCTGCAGAATATGTAACTAAGGTTCATGCAATTTGTATGCATTGTGGTAATTTAGCCCATTACTCTTTTAGAAAAGTGGCAAGCGAAAAATTAGTTTTATTGGGTGAAACTCAAGAATATGAGCCTTTGTGTCGTGATTGCTATATTAAAATAACTCATAAAAAATAGCAATGATAAATTATTCAGCAAATGAAATTGCCTCAATTACAAGAGGAACCGTTACTGGAAATGGTGAAATATTTATTAATCGTTTGCTAATTGATAGCCGTAATCTTGCATTTCCTGTTGAAAGTTTATTTATAGCAATCAGAGGGGATAGGCATGATGGAAATACTTTTATACCAGATTTATATCAAAAGGGAGTTCGTTGTTTTATAGTTTCAAAAATTCCTAATTGTTTATGTCCCGAAGCTACTTTTATTGTTGTTTCGGATACTTTAGTTGCACTTCAGGATTTAGTTGCATTTCATAGATCAAAATTTAAATATCCTGTAATTGGTATTACTGGTAGTAATGGAAAAACAGTAGTAAAAGAATGGCTTTTTGAATTATTAAAAGAAGAAAAGGTTATAGTCAGAAATCCAAGAAGTTATAACAGTCAGGTTGGTGTGCCATTATCGGTTTGGATGATGGATGAAACTCATGAACTTGCAATTTTTGAAGCTGGTATTTCTAAAGTGAATGAAATGGAGCGACTTGCAAAAGTAATTCGTCCCGATATTGGAATTTTTACAAATGTAGGTCCCGCGCATCAGGAAAATTTTGGAGATACCAGACAAAAAGTAAGCGAAAAACTTAAGTTATTCGAGAAATCTAAAACACTTATTTTTTGTAATGATTATCCTGCCATTTCTGAATTAGTTCCAGCATTTTGCGAGAAAAATGGAATTAATCAATTTACCTGGGGTAAAAATGAGAAATCAAATCTTCAGATAATTAAAATTGATAAAGGAGAAAAAACTACAATAGTCGAAGGTTTGTTTAATGGAGAGAATCAAAATGTTAAATTGCCATTTATAGATGATGCTTCAATTGAAAATTCAGTAATTTGTTGGATTACCTTATTGTCATTAGGTTATAATTTTACATTTATTTCTGCTCAAATACTAAATCTTGCTCCAGTTGCAATGCGTTTGCAAATGAATGAGGGCTTAAATAATTGTACAATTATTAATGACACATACAATTCCGATTTAGCTTCGCTTCGAATTGCACTTCATCTTCTTGCTCAACAGAATCAGCATCCTCATAGAATTTTAATTCTTTCGGATATTTTGCAAAGCGGTTATAATGAAGAGATATTATATTCCGAAGTTTCAGATATGGTTAATAGCCAAAAACTTGATATGGTAATTGGAATCGGTACAGCCATTTCAAGGTTTTCTGATAAATTTAAAATAAATAAAAAATTTTATTTCTCTTCTGCTGAATTTATTCAGAACCTTGCTTCCCTAAAACTTAATAATTCAACAATTCTACTTAAAGGAGCAAGAAAATTTGAATTTGAAAAAATTTCAAAAAGATTACAACAAAAGGCACATGAAACTGTTCTGGAGGTAAATTTGAATGCTTTTGTTCATAATTTAAATGCATATAAATCATTATTAAAGCCTGGAGCTGGTGTGATGGCAATGGTTAAGGCATTTTCTTATGGAAGTGGATTATTCGAAATTGCAAATTTGCTTCAGTTTGAACATGTAAGCTATTTAACTGTTGCATTTGCTGACGAAGGGGTTGAATTACGTCAGTCGGGTATTTCAATGCCAATATTGGTAATGAGTCCAGAACCTGAAAGTTTTGAAACAATGCTTGAATATAATTTAGAGCCTGAATTATACAATCTTCGTATTATGCAACTGTTTTTAAACGAAGTTAAAAGGCTAGGCAAACAAAATGTAAATGTTCATATAAAACTCGATACCGGAATGAAACGTTTGGGTTTCGAGGAGTCGGAAATTGATTTGTTATTATTTAAGTTAAAGAATAATCCTTGGCTAAAGGTAAAATCTGTTTTTACTCATTTAACTTCTACTGATGATGTTAGAGATGACCATTTTACATTTAAACAAGTCGAGCTTTTTAATTCAATGGTTAAACAAATTGAAACTGCTTTAGGATATAATTTTTTAAAACATGTTCTTAATTCTGCTGGTGTTGAGAGATTTCCAAATTATTCTTTTGATCTTGTAAGATTAGGAATTGGACTTTATGGTTTTTGTACTGGAAATGCATTGAAAGGTAAACTTATGAATGTTATTTCTTTGAAGACTGTTATATCTCAGATAAAATCAGTTCCTGCTGACGAAACAGTTGGTTATAATAGAAAAGGAGTTTTGCAGCGTGATTCATTAATAGCTACAATTCCAATTGGATATGCCGATGGTTTAGATAGAAAACTTAGTAATGGTTTAGGAGTTTTTAAAGTTAATGGATTTTTAACGCCTACAGTTGGAAATGTTTGTATGGATATGTGTATGATCGATGTTACGGATGCAAATGCACATGAGGGTGATGAAGTAATTATTTTTGAATCTGCCGATGATGTTATGAAGCAATCAGAAATTATTGGAACAATACCTTATGAAATATTAACAGGAATTTCAAGAAGAGTAAAACGAATATATTATCATGAGTAAAAGAAAGTACTTAAAGTTTAAAGTGCCTAGAGTACTTAAAGTTGAAAGTAAAAAGTTGAAAGAAAAAAATGTCATTCTGAACCTCCGCCGCGGCGGATGAAGAATCTAATATCAAAGTTTAAAATAATAGAATTAATTAAATCCTAATTCGTAAATCCAAAATCCTAAATCAATAATGATTTCACTATCTGTTGTTATAATTACCTTTAACGAAGAAAAAAATATTCAGCGCTGTATCGAGGCGGTAAGGAATATTGCAGATGAAATCGTTGTTGTTGATTCAAATTCTACTGATAAAACCGAAGATATTTGTACTAAATTAAATGTAAAATTTGTTAAACATGCTTTTGAGGGACATATACAACAAAAAAACTGGGCAATAACTCAAGCCAGTTCAAAATATGTTCTTTCTCTTGATGCTGACGAAGTGCTTTCACCAGAATTGGAAAAATCAATATTAGAAGCCAAATCAAATTGGCAATTTGATGGTTATTATTTTAACCGTTTAACAAATTACTGTGGAAAGTGGATAAAACATTGTGGTTGGTATCCCGATAAGAAATTGCGATTGTGGGATAGTTCAAAAGGTATGTGGACAGGAGTAAATCCTCATGACAGGTATGAAATGCAACAAGGTGCAAAAATTGGTTATCTTAATGGTGATTTATTTCATTATTCATATTATTCAATTCAGCAGCATTTAGAGCAGGTAAATAAATTTACTGATATTGCTTCAAAAGCTGATTTTAATAATGGAAGAAAAGTTTCTGTTTTTGGAATGTTATTTCAACCCTCATGGAAATTTTTTCGCGATTTTATTATTAAAGGTGGTTTTCTTGATGGTTATTATGGATATGTAATTTGTAAAATATCTGCAAATGCTGCATTTATTAAGTACTTAAAAATAAGAGAATTTAATAA
>CAIQJL010000070.1 GCA_903872185.1 uncultured Bacteroidota bacterium
ATACAAGAGCTATTAGGGCATAAGAGCAGTAAGACGACAGAAATCTATACCCATGTATGCGAACAGAGTTTACTAAAAATTTCCAGCCCCTTTGATAATTTGTAAAAAATATTATGCACCTCAAAGGTGTATAAAGCATGACAGAATAGCTGGCTTTATACACCTTTTGGTGGGATATGGTGCATATATAAAGGAGTTATGCGTCATGCTATTGGGACATGGTGAATTTGGAGGAAATGCAAGAAATTAAATTTATAAAACTATGACTATAAAATCTAAAAACAAAGACTTTCCCCCTCAATTAACCAATGAGCAATTAGAAGAATGGACAGAGGAAAACATTAGAGGTGCAATTGAAGGAATCGAATTAGACAGAATTAAAAATGTAGTCTTTGCTATGAAGGCTCAACTTGGAATGTCTGAAATGCACAAGAGGCAAAATGACAAGACAAATAGAAATACATTGATAGTTGCTATTACCGCAGTAACATTGTCTGTTATTAGTATCGTACTACAATTTTGGGTATCAGAAAGACCCACCAATATAGAAAGTCAAGAGCTAAAAGAAATTAAAGCTAGTTTGGAAAAATTCCAAAGTGTTCATCAATCAGACAGTGTCTTATTCTATTTAAAAAAGATTTCAGGTAGCAATATGAAAAAGCATAGTCTTGTGAATTAAACAAGCACGAACGCATAACAAAGGCTAAACGCTATCGAGCGCATGGTTAAAATAAGAAAGATTGTACATTTATTGAAAATTGTGCTGGCTTGAAAGATAAGTTTTCAAAACTGCCCACCAGCGTTTAGCCTCAAACGTTATGTGCAACCCTAAAACAGTGCTAACATTAACCATTTATTATTAAACAAACAAACATGAAAGCTGAAGAAAGTAAACTATCAAAAATTTTAACTGACAGTAGAGTTTATGAAATTCCAAGATACCAACGACCTTATTCGTGGACTGAAAAAAATGTACAAGATTTAATTAGCGATGTGTATGACGCATTTGAGGACAAGCAACCAGAATATTTTATTGGTTCTATAATTACGATTGAGAAAACAAAGGATACTCTTTTTGAAGTTATTGATGGACAACAACGTTTAACAACTCTCAATTTAATATTAGCAAAACTTCGTGACTTAATTATAGACTCAGCAGCAAAGCAAGAGGTGCAAAAAAGAGTTTTACCTGTAAATGTGTTGACAGGGGAATCTGAAAAACCACGACTTATAATAAGAAAACAAGACCAGAAATTTTTCACAAATTATGTTTTAGCTGGTATTCATGACCAAGATACCACTGACATTTCAGAAACTCAACTTAGAATGGTAAATAATCTTTCAGAGATTGATACATATTTAAAAGATAAAGACCAACAAACTCTAAAATATTTCGCCAATTATTTACTTGACAAAGTTTATGTTGTTTTTGTAACCACTGATAGTTTTGCATCGGCTTATAGATTATTTAATGTGCTCAATGCAAGAGGACTTTCACTATCAAACGGAGACCTTCTCAAAAATAAACTTTATGATTTGGCTCAATCATCAGCATCAGAACAAGACGAAATTGAGGAATCATGGAATGAGCTTGAAGATTTGATTGGACTTAAAAACCTTGACATATTTTTAAGTCATAACAGGACATCAATATTAGGGAGTAAGCAGCAAGATGTTCTTTTCAAAGAATACGAAAACTACCTGGCGACTTACACAAAAAAACCTTCGTTTTTTTGTAAGGAACTTCTAAAGTCTGCAACAAATTATATCAAAATAACAAGTAAAGATTTTACTGAAGAGAAAATAAAACGTTTAATTACTTCATTGCAAAATGTAAGTTATGACGAGTGGATTCCACCATTACTTTCATTCATGAATAACAATGTTAAAGATTTAGCTTTTGCTGATTTTATCTCGCTACTTGAAAGGATCACAATGCACAATTGGGTTAGGCGTTTCGGTAGGACAAAACGAAATACTGTCTATTACAACATTATTGTAGATATCAATCAAAATAAATTAGGTTTTGACATTATAGCTACCATTAAAAGTTTTGCTAATAATCAAGAGTTTATCAATTCATTAAAATCTGATGTTTACGGAATGGGCTACGCAGCAGCAGTTCTACTTCGAATTGAACAAGAAATGGTTGATGAATCTGTTGCAAAAACATTCAACGGAATAATATCAATTGAGCATATTCTACCTCAAAGTTTGAAAGATACATATTGGCAAGATAGATTTTCAATTGACCAACATAGATTGTGGGTTCACAAGTTGGGTAACTTGACACTTCTTAGTGGAAGGAAAAATTCTGCTGCACAGTATTATAGTTTTGACAAAAAGAAAGACGTCTATTTAAAACGTGATATGAAAGTTTCGTTTGATTTGACAAAGGAGGTTTGCAACGAAAGTGACTGGACACTTGCAATCGTGAAGGCTCGACAAGAGAAATTATTGAACAAGGCAAAAGAGATTTGGAACATTTAAAGAGTTTATCTTTGAAATAATATAAGGGCAGCACATAACCGCCGCTCAAATGCAATCCGGGGTTCAGAAGGTTGCTAAGTTCACTGCTTTCTATTACTTTTGGTTATCGGTGGATAGTGACGTAGTTCTAAAACCCGGCCTGCACTTAGCGGCAAACCGTTACCAACAATTATAAAAATCAAGCGACATGAAAAACATCTTTACAAGTCTGTTTGGTAAATCATCAAATGAAAACCAAACAAAAACAAATTTAGGACAGTTTCCTGTTTATTCACCGAAACACCCTGCCCACGTTGAAATCCAAGAAATTGAAGAGTTAATTGACAAAACGGTTGAAATTAAAATCGTTGGGGATTCACCCTTGTATTCAAGCAATTCTGGTTCTTACTTGGATATATTGAACCTATTTGAGCAAGCGGTAGCAAAAGCTCCGGATGATCCAGATTTGCTTTATGCACGTGCTAGTCTTCATTATTTTCATATGCAGAGTAAAGATGGTCAAGATGACAGGGATAGAGTACTCGAATTATCGCCATCTCATTTTGATGCTTCTATGAAAAAGGAGTACTTTAATTCGTGGGATACCATGATGAATTTGCCTAGATGGGATGAAAATAGAACATCTTTGCCTGATTTAATGGCAAAACACTTACAATTAGGCCATTCTGCACAGATTGTAAGAGATCATTTAAGAGGTGCAATTGCGATTGTAGTTCAAGAGAATCCTAATATTGGCCTGGATGGATGTTCAAAGATTCGTTGGGATTTAAAGTGGGTTAACACGCCACAAGGGAAAGTTGCTGCTCATTACTTGTTTCTTAATAATGGCAAATTTCAAGAAATGTTTATTCCTCATTTGGATGGGAGCGAACCAAAAATTAACAGTAATTATTGGCTGCTAAAACGACTTGTAGCAGAAAAATACTGTTTCATTGTAATTGTAAGAGGGTCTAAAGTAATTTGGAACGAGCGCTATTTTTTCACAACAGAATTGTTGAAAACACTTAAAAAACTTGAAGGAGACTTGAATACAGATGGAGCAATTTCTTCAATGAATAAGTTTCAAGATGCGGCTCAATGGTATATGAATAATTCAGATGTAAGTACTCTTAAATATTGAATCAATTTTTATCAAAATCATAAATCAATTATAATTAGGAGGTAGCCGAAAATCCTTAGAAGAGTAGGCGCAAAAACAAAATATTATGCAAGAAAAAGATTATGGATCAGGAATAAAGTCATACTCAATGAGTGGCGACGATGCGCTAAAGTTTCTAGACAACTATGGAAAAGGAATAGGAGCGCGTGATTTAGTCAACGAGGGTGCTACTTTATTTTTGGCAGGCAAATACGATGAAGCCGAAATCAAGTTTAAAGAAGCCATAGCTCAAAACCCTAACAATGCCGTTGCTCATGCGAATATTGGCAATATCTATTTTAAAAGAAAGCAATTTAAGTCTGCAATTTCGTGGCTTGAGAAAGCATTATCACTTGACCCAAAAATAGCTGGGGTTACTGAATGCCTTAATGAGTGTAGAAAGCATAATATTGGTGCTTCTTCTGTAAAAACCATAAAAGACCAGCCCAACGAAAAGACAAAAAAGTGGTGGGAATTTTAGAAATAGTGGAATTTCAATTATTAATTAATAACAACAAAATTTTAAAGGAGGACACAATATGAATTGGTTAAAAAACCTTTTTGGTGGGTCAGAAAATAAAACTGAAAAAACTTCAAAATCCACTGTCAGTAAACCTTCTCAATCAGAACTTACTGACCCTAACAAAGTCAAAATATTTGAAAAAAAGAAAGATGGCACACTTCATGAAACTGTTGGGAATGAAGCGATGGTTGGCCCTTTGATGGATTTAGCTCTTTCAAAATACAATAGTGTCATGAGTGCGTCAAGGCGAAATTCAATATCATATTCTGATGAGAAAGATTTGGATGAATGTATAGGTTTCCTAACCAAGGTGATTGAATTGTGGCCTCGCTATGGTGAACCCTTTGGTCTTAGAGGTAATATGTTCTTTATTCGTGGACAAATTAATAGAAATAGAAATGACCTTGAAAAAGCAATCAAAGATTTTGAAAGAGGAATAGAAATTGGTGCTAAAGATATATCCAATCATGCAATTTGGAAAAGTACAATAAACCAAGTTAATACGGTTAAAAATATGTTCTAATTTTTCAACTTTAAAATTCGATAAAAATGGTATGTGATATTTGTAGTCAGCCTGGTAGCGGAACAATTGTCCCTGCAAATAAAATGAGTAATGCTGTGCGAAAAGGATTTAATCCTTTCTATAATGGTTGTATGCCTCAATCAGTTGTAAATATGGCTTCCCCCGGTTTTCCTGAAAGGTGGGCACAATCTGCAATTTCTGGTGATACATCCTATTCTGATTGGAATATTTGTTCAAGATGTATGAGTAAATTGACTCCATATTTTGGTTCTTCATCTTCTTCATCTGCAAAAACTGTGAAAGATCAACCCAGAGCTAAGACAAAAAAGTGGTGGCAATTTTGGATTTAATGAATAACTGTTGGTAACAAAGTGTAGCAGCAATAAGGGTTTCAGAGGTAATTCAAGCATTCTGCCCCGCTCAAACTTCGGTGGTGGCAGACAGGAAAGTAGCCCGCAATCCCTTACTGCTGCTACACTCAACCGTTAGCTACCATTTTAGAAAAAAAATGAAAAATCATCTAACAGTAATTTTAGGAGCTGGATTTTCTGCCAACGCTGGGATGCCAACTGCAAGCTCAATAGCTGAAAAATTCAATCGTGATTTGAGGGAAAAACTATTATCCGTTTCTTCAAGTGAATGGTTTTGGATTGACGGTAAAGATGATACTTTCATTCATAATGGTAAATTGAACTATGACTATAAGCGCTTAACAAGATATTTTTCCGTAATATAAGGGCAAGAAAGTAAACAGAAACCACTGCCCCTGTAAATCATGAAGTTAAGCCCCTTGGAATTATCTGCCAGCGATCGTGCAAAGCTACAAGAAGTTGTGGCAAAAGGGAGAAATTGGCAAGCACGTTATCGGGCTCAAATACTGTTATATTTTGGCGATGGTTTGAGCGCAAAGGACATAGCTGCGTTACAAGACCTGAATATCGATACGGTTTATGATCGCCGTAAGGACTGGTTATCAAAAGGGTTTGCTTGTTTGTTCGATGTGCATCGAAGTGGCGCACCTCCAAAACTGAACGCAATTCATCTTGAACAGATTAATATTTGGGTGGAAGAGAAAGCACTAACAGCCCCTGCGATAGTGGCCCGGTTAAAGGAAGAGTGCGATGTAAACGTGAGCGTTGGTACCGTGCGTAATGCGTTGAAAGCACTTGGTATTGTCTGGAAACGTACATGTCTTAGCTTAAAAAAAAACGAGATGAAGTCAGGTTTCGACGAGCACAAATAGAAATCAAAGGGATGACAGCGCAAGCCGAACGTGACG
>CAIQJL010000071.1 GCA_903872185.1 uncultured Bacteroidota bacterium
ATGAGAGACCTAGCAAGTGCTACTTATTTTGTTAAAGTATTAAATAATAAAAATGAATCGAAAAATTTTAAAATAAACAAAAACTAATAAACAATGAAAAAAACAGTACGTAATTTAAGTATAGCTGCAACGCTATTTTTGTCCTGCATGTTTTCATCAGCATTTGGACAAGCTCCTCAGAAAATTGGATATCAAGGTGTAATTCGTAACACTAGTAATGCACTTATTACTAACACAACTGTTGGTATGAGAATAAGCATTTTAGATGGTACAACTCCTGTTTATGTTGAAACACAGACTCTATCTACAGACATTAACGGATTGGTTACAATGCAAATTGGCGGTGGCACAGTAGTTTCAGGATCAATGGCTGCTATTACATGGTCAACTGGTCTTTTTTCAATTAAAACAGAAACTGATCCTTTAGGTGGAACAGCTTATACTATTACATCAACAGGATTACTTTCAAGTGTTCCTTATGCTTTATTTGCAGCTAATAGTGCAGTTGGCCCAACAGGTCCAACAGGCCCAGCAGGTCCAACTGGCCCTGCAGGAAATGATGGTGCACAAGGTATTCAAGGTATCCAAGGTCCAGCAGGTGTTTTATCTGTAAATTGTTTATTATGCCACGATCATAACTCTGCAACATCTGGAACAGGTCTTGCAAATGCTTTAAATAACGCTGAAAACGAAATTGAATATTCAAAACATGCTGAAGGTGCTGAGCTATCAATTAGCGAAGGTGGTTCAACAGGTTGTGCTGCTTGTCACTCTGACGAAGGATTTAAATATGTTGTAGACAACAACGTTATTCCTACATATTCAACATATAGCACTACAACTGGCAGATATACATACGCATACGCTGTTGATGCTGCTGCTTCATCATCATTAACAACAATGCCAGGTAAAATTTCATGTTTTACTTGCCATAAAGGTGCTGCTGCAGATTCAATGCATTTATATTCTATTGCTCCAGTAAAAGCAACTATGTATCCTTCATATACCGCTGGTCCATTAGCAGGTAATGGTTTCGAAAAAACTATGAACATTACTCAAAAAGGTGGAATTTCTAATTTATGTATTAAATGTCACCAATCACGTCCATTAAATACTAACACTTTAGGTACTTTCCCAAATAATAACTCTGGTGCTTCAGTTGATTATTATGATTTAGCAGCTAACCCAACTCAACCTTGGTATGATAGTTTAGTTGGTAATGCTTATCCTAATAAACTTGTTCCAGCTCGTAGCGGTGTAAACCATTATGGTGCAGTAGGTGGAATTTTTGCTGGTATATCAGGCGTTCAATTTGGCTTAGCAGCTGATTATGCTCCAGGTTCAACTCATGCAACTGATGCAGCATGTCAGGATTGTCATATGGCAGCTACAACAAAATTAACCGGTGGTCATACTTTCAGAGTTGCTGATTATGATACATTAACTGTTCCTGCAACAAGAACAATGAATTATAAAGGATGTAATGTAACTGGTTGTCATGATCAAGCTACTGGATCAATGATTAAATTAACAGCAACAGCTCCTAAGATAGTTGCTATAAAAACCGAAATTAATGGTTTATTAAACACATTAGCTGGTAAATTAAGACATACAAATGGCTCACAGTTTATGCATAAAGATTTAGATAACACTACAAATCCAAAATGGTTTGCAACAACAACACTTGGATATGATGGTAACTTAGATATTTATAGCCCAACTTCTAACCCTGATGGTGCTTTCAGAGATGTTACAGTTTCTGCATCTACTTTAGCAACATGGACTCCAGCACAACAAGCTATTCATAATGCTTTACCAAAATTCCCATCATTAACAAAGGGACAAGAAGGAGCTATTATTAATTTTATGGCAGTTGTTAGAGATTATAGCGCAGGTATTCATAATCCTAGCTACGTAAGAGCTTTATTAAATAATTCTATTGCAGTTTTAACTGCTCAAGGTTGGTAATTGATAGTTGATTTGTTTTTATTAAAAAGAGGCTTTCATATTGGAAGCCTCTTTTTTTATTTAATATTTGTCCCGTCCTGAAACAAGTATTTTTATATTTATTACTTAAATTAGAACTTTGTAAAAACAAAGCAAAATTTTTTAGATGAAACTTTCAACTTTAATATTCATTATACTTTTTTCATTAAGCTCTTTTTCTCAATCAAAAGAAGGGTTTAATAAAGAAGAAGCGCGTGATATGATTGCATTATGTTGTAGTTTTACTTTTTTAGACTTTTACAAAACAGATACAGCAATAATTCCAGCTAATTATAAAAAGGTATTCACTTCGGGCACATTAGGCATGGATAACAAATACCAGATATTTATAAATAGTAGTAAAACGGCAGTAATAAATTTACGTGGATCGACAGAAAACATTTTAAGCTGGATGGAAAATATTCACTCTGCAATGATACCTGCAGAAGGAAAAATAAAAATTTCTGAAGATAATTTTGAATATTGTTTTGCAAAAGACACAGCAGCCGCTGTTCATGCCGGATATGCATTAGCAATAGGTTATCTGCATAAAGAAATATTGCAGGTAATTAATACATTTAACAAAAAAGGCATTTATAAATTTATAATTACCGGACATAGTCAGGGAGGTGCATTAGCAAATTTGTTAAGGGCATACCTTGAGAATCTTTCCAATAATGAAATTTCAAAAGAGAACGTTTTTAAAACGTATTCTTTTGGTGCGCCAATGGTTGGAAACAGAGAATTTTCAAAAGAATATAACTCAAAATTCTGTGCAAAGAATACTTCTTTTAACATTGTTAATCTATTAGATAAAGTACCATTACTCCCTTTAAGTTATAATGATACAAATTATTTCAAAAAGAATTTTGCTGGATTAATTTCAGACAATGAAAATATTAATATTAAAAATGCAGTTACTGATGGTGTTATAAATATTTTTGAAAATAATTTATCCGAATACATAAAAACATTTGGCGAATCAACTTCTAAACAAATAGCAAATAATTTAGGGAAAATTGAATTTCCAAAATATTCAAAAGATATAAATTATAGCAAATTAGGAAACACCATTGAAATAAGTCCAGTGGAATATCCTAAAATCTTGAAAAACACTAAAATACTTAAAAACGATTCACTAATGAGAGTTTACAAAAAAGCACCTGATGGGAGTTTTATTAATAAAGAATTATATAAAAAGGAGCCACTAGTTTTTCAGCACAGGCCTTATAATTATTACAGTTCCATTTTAAAAAGTTATTTTCCTGAAGAGTATAAATTATTAAAAATTAAATTTCTTCCAGAAAATTTGTAATATAATTTGTAATTATAAAATAGCCCTATTTATTATTTATCTCCCCACCTCTTTATAAAAGAAGTACTATAGACTGGACTATTTTACATCATATTTGGGATAACTTAACATATTACAGGATACACTTCCTGGAATGGCAATAAAATACATTAATAATATGGCGAATAGTAGCTACGCGTTGCCATCCAGACCATAAATACAATATACAATACTAATAACAATGTAGAAAATATCGAAACAAATAATCCTATCATGCTACATGTTTTTGCAGTACGCAAAATATTTAATG
>CAIQJL010000072.1 GCA_903872185.1 uncultured Bacteroidota bacterium
AATTTGTGTTTCGTGGGGACACGAACCACAGAATTGAGATTTAATGAATTATATATAGAACAATTGTTAAATAAAATTAATCTATATTTATAAATTATCTTCAGGCAGATTGCGGCTCAATTCGCCCCGGCGAACGCAATGACGGTCAAAAAGAATTTTGCTTATAACAAATCACTGCGTTTTTATTAATCCGTTTTTTACGGCAAACATTACAAGGTTTGGTGCATTTACAGCACCAGTCTTTTCAAATAGTCTGGCTCTATGACCATCAATTGTTTTTTGGCTTAATCCTAGTTTTGCCGCCATTTCAATATTTGACAATCCTTTGCAAATAAACTCTAAAATCTCCTGCTCACGTTCAGATAATTTTACTGTTGATTTTATGTTTTTTTCCGTTCTTTTGTTAAGATTTCCAATAAATTCCTCGGAAAAATAATTGTCGCCACAAGCTACTTTATTTAAAGCTTTTTCAAGTTCCTCTTTGTTTGTCTTTTTCAACAAAAATCCAAGTGCGCCAGATGAAATCATTTCGTTAAAATATCCAATTTCTTCGTGCATTGTTAAAGCTATTATTTTTGTATCGGGATATTTTTCACTTATCTTTTTTGTTGCTGCAATACCATCCATATATGGCATTTTTATATCCATTAAAATAACATCAGCCCTATCTGTTTTTAGAAGCTCCAGCAACTCATTGCCGTTAGACGCTTCGCCAATTACCTTTATGTTATCAATCTCATTTAAAACAGTTCTAAGCCCTTTTCTAAAAATAATATGATCGTCGGCTATGATTACAGAAATTATTTCCATTTTTTATAAATTTTCGTCGATTTTTAAAACAATTAACACAAACATTCCTTTTTCTTTTTCGGAATGAAACTCACAGGTTCCTTTTATAGTTTTAATTTTACTAACTATATTATTTAATCCCAAACCATTTCCACTTTTTAAATTTTCTTTAAAGTTAAACCCTTTACCATTATCCTTATAGTATAAAATTATCTGATTGTTTTCGCACTTTAATTCAAGTTGAATTTTTTTAGCATTTGCATGTTTCAAGGTATTATTTATCAGCTCTTTAACTACCTGATATAATACTGGTTCAATAATTCCCGGAGCCTTAATATTATAAGAGGAACTAAAATCAACCTCAACAGAATTTGTTGTTTTAATATAATCGGTGAATTCGCTTATTGCTGTGCTCAAACCAAAATCCTGAAGAATTGCTGGTGTAATGTTATATGAAATTTCTTTTGCGCTTTTTAATGCCAGACTAACCAGTTCATCAATATTTTGAAGTATCTCTTCTTTTGGTGTTTTATTAAATTTTTCTGCTTTTAAAAGATCTGCATATAATTTTATAGTTGTTAATATCGGACTCAAACCATCATGTAAATCAGCAGCAAAACGTCTTCTCTCCTTTTCTTCGGTTTCAATAATTGTATTTATAATTTGTTTTTCCTGCGCTTTTCTTTCTGTAATATTTCTAGCAATACTTAATATTACTTGTTCTTGATTATATTCAATTAACCGACTTTTCATTTCAATCAGAATAATCTTTCCTTGCTTTGTTATGTGCTCAGTTTCATAAGTTAAAGTTCCGTTTTTTACAATACTTTCTATTCGTTGTTGAACAACTTGTTTAAATTTTGATGTTTTTAAATCCTGCCAACGCATTTTAAGTAATTCTTCTCGAGTATAACCCAATGTTTCGCAGGCATAAGTATTTACTTCAATTATTTCGCCATACAAATTACTTACATAAACCTCATCGCTACCAGAATTAAATAAAATCTGAAATCGTTTTTCTGTTTTTTCGAGTTCTTCTTTGGCTTTTGCTAGTTTTAAATTAGATATTTCAAGTTGTTTTAAATAAGTATGAAGATTTTTTGTGGTAACAAAATATACGAATACAGAAAGCAAAATAAGCATTATAATTCCAACTATAATTGAAGTAAAAATAATTTTATCGATAATTTCTTCAGACTCCTTTTTTAAATTTACCGCAGCAAACACTGTAAGTTCGAAATCAGGAATATACTGATAAGCAATCATTTTGTCCGATTTTTCTGTTTCAGAATAATATCGAATAATTCCTTTTGATTTTGTTTTTTCTTTTGTTACTAATTCTATTTCTTTATGAATTTCATTTTCGTTTTTATTAAATATTACAGGATTTCCTTCATTATCGCATACAGTTATATAACCAGATTTATTTATTCTAAACGATGTTAATATTTTTTTTAGCTCTTTTAAATCTTTTTCATTTTTGCCCACATACAACATTCCAATTATTTTTTCTTTATAATAAATTGGTTTATATGCCGTTATTTGCCAGCTGTTTACAACAAAGGCTCGTCCTATAAATTCTTTCCCCTTTTCAATTGTTTCAACTACTGGTGAATTATTAGGAATAAAAGTTTTTATCGCCCTATTTCCATTGTTATCTAAAACATTTGTAGAAATTCGAATATAACCACTATCAATCTTTTGAAATATTGTTGCTGTTGATCCAGTTAATTTTTGAATATTATCAACAAATTCATAATTGTTTAACAAATCCTTACCATCAATTTGCCAGTTATTTAATTTAACTTTTACAGTGTTATTGGTTATTTGATTTATGGCATTAATCTGTAATTTTTTATTTGAAATACTGAAATCAGCTTTTTTAAAATTTTCTTCTATTACATTTAAATTTGTTTTTACCTGCTCAAGCTTAAGCACTTTTTCGCGTTCAAACATTTTTGAAATAGTATGAACCTCTAATGAAATGTTTTGTCCTAGTTGCTCATATATGTTCTCGCGAATAAACTGAATAGACAATAATGTAATAAACAATACTGCAAGAAATATCCCTACCCCAATTGGTAAGAACATTTTAAACTTTATAGCCAACCGTTTTAAAAAGTAAAACATAACTAATCCTTTTAGCCCCCCTGAGTTGCCTACCCTTAGTCATGGTGAGCGTAGTCGAACCATAAGCTAAGGGATTGCTCCAAATATCAGCTTTTCTAATTTTCAAATACAAAATTATAGTATTCTTTCCTCTTATAACTTGATATATAGCATGAAAATAACTGTTTAAAAGTTAACAAATACAACAAGGTAAAACACTCATTCTTAAAATAAGCCTAAAACAATTGCCTTGTTTATCAATACTTTGAAAAATATTTATAATTAATTTTCATTTGAAATTTACAATTCAACTTGTTTATTAATAAGCTATAACACA
>CAIQJL010000073.1 GCA_903872185.1 uncultured Bacteroidota bacterium
CATAAAAAAATTCAATCAGCCGAAACGGTAAAAGCTATTAAAGCTAACGATAGTATTCAGGCTCTTGCCGATGAACTATTGCTTCAACGTTTTGCGCCTGCTAGTGTGCTTATTAACGAGGTAGGTGATATTTTATATATAACCGGGCGTACAGGAAAATATTTAGAACCAGCTGCTGGAAAAGCTAATATGAATATATACAACATGGCACGTGAAGGCTTGAGTACCCACTTAATGGGCGCAATACGTAAAGCAAAACAAAATTATGAACCATTAATTTTACGCAACATAAAAGTAGGCACAAATGGAGGCACACAATATGTTGATGTTACAATACAACATATTGAAAAACCTGATACCATTAAAGGAACTATCATGATAGTTTTTTCTGATGTTGCTACTATTATAAAGTCCGAAAAAGCTACAATAAAACCTGGCAAACAAAAATCAAATAGTCATCAGGCAGAACTAGAATTAGAATTACAACGCACCAACGAAGAATTACAAAGCACACGAGAAGAAATGCAAACTTCTCAGGAAGAATTAAAATCAACTAACGAAGAACTACAATCGTCAAATGAAGAGTTGCAATCAACCAACGAAGAGCTTACTACATCAAAAGAAGAAATGCAAAGCCTAAACGAAGAATTGCAAACTGTAAATGTAGAAATGCAAAGCAAAATTAGCGATTATGTGCAGGCAAATAATGACATGAAAAATCTTCTTAACAGTACAGATATTGCAACTTTGTTTCTTGATAAAGAATTAAATATTCGCCGTTTTACCGATCAAATAACAAAAATAATTAAACTTCGACAAACTGACGTTGGCAGACCATTTACCGAAATGGTATCCGATTTACAATATCCCGAAATAGCAGCTCATGCAGAAGAAGTATTGCGTTCATTAATATTTAAAGAAACAGATATTTCAGCAAGTAATGAAAGATGGTTTACTGTACGTATAATGCCATATCGCACATTCGACGACCGTATCGACGGTTTGGTAATAACATTTATAGATATTTCTAAGGCAAGACAACTTGAAATAGAAATAGCTTCTACTAATTTTAACCAATATGAAAAGCAATCATCAGAATTAGCTACTGCAAACAAAAAGCTTGTTTCTGAAAATAAAGAAAAACAGAAACGAGCAGATGAATTGGTTATTGCTAACAAACAACTTTTAGTTGATAACAAAGAAAAGAAGAAACTGGAAGCAGAGTTAACAAAAGCCAATAATCTACTTAAAAAACATAATTTATTATAAACATTGAAATATAATTTAAATAAAATTTCACAAAGTCTCGAAATACTAAATGCTATAAAGTCGTAAAATACTAAATGTAACAAGTGGTAGAAGTAGATGAAAAGTTTTTTCCATAAATACAATATTCAACCCTTTCAGGGCTGGCATTCCGTTGTTTTCAATAACTGCGGGCATAGCCCACAGTTATTGCTGTTAAGCTCCTTCGGAGCTTTCTACAACAGGTGCTGTCATGAATTTATAATTATTGGAACATACTGTAAAATATTTGCCACAAAGTGTGTGAATTATATTAACTGTGAGTTGAGAATAAAGTATTACTAATTAAATAAAAGATAGAATTAGATGAGAAGTTTTTTCCATAAATACAATATTCAACCCTTTCAGGGCTGGCA
>CAIQJL010000074.1 GCA_903872185.1 uncultured Bacteroidota bacterium
AAGCTAAATTAGATGCTGAAGCAAAAGCTAAAGCTGATGCTGAAGCGAAAGCCAAAGCAGATGCTGAAGCTAAAGCAAAGGCTGATGCTATTGCAAAAGCTGCAAAAGACAAAGCTGATGCAGATGCTAAAGCGAAATTAGATGCTGAGGCAAAAGCAAAAGCTGATGCTGAAGCAAAAGCAGCAAAAGATAAAGCTGACGCAGAAGCGAAAGCAAAAGCAGATGCTATAGCTAAAGCTGCAAAAGATAAAGCTGACGCAGATGCTAAAGCTAAATTAGATGCTGAAGCAAAAGCTAAAGCTGATGCTGAAGCGAAAGCCAAAGCAGATGCAGAAGCGAAAGCTAAAGCCGATGCTATTGCAAAAGCAGCAAAAGATAAAGCCGATGCAGATGCTAAAGCGAAATTAGATGCTGAAGCAAAAGCCAAAGCTGATGCTGAAGCGAAAGCAAAAGCAGATGCTATAGCGAAAGCTGCGAAAGACAAAGCTGACGCAGACGCCAAAGCCAAATTAGAAGCTGATGCTAAGGCTGCAAAAGATAAAGCCGATGCAGAAGCAAAAGCGAAAGCAGATGCTCTTGCAAAAGCTGTTAAAGAAAAAGCTGATGCAGATGCTAAAGCAAAATTAGAAGCAGACGCTAAAGCCAAAGCTGATGCTGAAGCTAAAGCAAAGGCTGATGCTATTGCAAAAGCTGCAAAAGATAAAGCTGACGCGGACGCGAAAGCCAAATTAGAAGCTGATGCAAAGGCTGCAAAAGATAAAGCAGACGCAGAAGCAAAAGCGAAAGCAGATGCTCTTGCAAAAGCTGCTAAAGATAAAGCTGATGCAGATGCTAAAGCTAAATTAGAAGCTGATACTAAAGCTAAAGCTGATGCAGAAGCAAAAGCTAAAGCTGATGCTGAAGCTAAAGCAAAGGCAGATGCTATTGCTAAAGCCGCTAAAGATAAAGCTGACGCGGACGCGAAAGCAAAATTAGAAGCTGATGCTAAGGCCGCAAAAGATAAAGCCGATGCAGAAGCAAAAGCTAAAGCAGATGCTCTTGCAAAAGCTGCTAAAGAAAAAGCCGATGCAGATGCAAAAGCTAAATTAGAAGCAGAAGCTAAAGCAAAAGCTGATGCAGAAGCTGCTTCTAAAACAAAAGAGGAATCATATAAAACTTTTATTTCAAAAGCAGATCAAGATTTTACTTCAAAAGGTTACGAGTCAGCAAAGACTAATTATCAAAAAGCAAGTAATTTAAAACCAGATGAAGCTTACCCTAAAACAAAAATTATTGAAATAGATAATCTTTTAGCCCAAAACAAAAAGAAAGAAGATGAACTAAAAATAAAGGACAAGGCATATCAAGAAGCTATTTCAAAAGCTGATGAGTATTTTAATAAAAAAGATTATCCTTCTGCAATTGCAAGTTATAAAAACGCTTCTACTGCAAAACCTGATGAAAATTATCCAAGGCAGAAAATTTTTGACTGTCAGAATTTATTAAAAGAACAAAATCTAACAGAACAGCAAAGGTTAGAAGCCGAAAAACAAAAACAAATTGAGGAAGCAAAAAACAGCAATAAAAAATTAGAAGAAATTGATTATACTAATAAAGCTGTAGTAGAAAAATTCCTTTCAGAATTAGCAACAAAATACCCAGAAGGTGTTACTGAAGAAAAATATGAGGATGCTTCAAAAAAAGTAAAAAGAGTAATTGTAAACCGTGGAGGTTTAGCCACTGAATACAGAGAAGTAACTCACAATTGGGGAGGTATTTATTTCTTTAAAAATGGTCAGTCAATATCTAAAACTATTTTCTATACCGAAACAAAGAAATAATATTTCGCTATGATATCTAGTTATTTGTGGCGAGTAATTGTTTGCATTGTTATATGCGCATCATATTCATGTAATTCAAACTCTGATTTAAAAAAACAGACAAGTATTACATCTGAATTAATGAAAGCTGAATTAAAATATGCTAAGCATTTCGAGATTTTAAAATATGATTCAGTAATTTCAATTAATGTTTTTAATCCATGGCAATTTGCAAAAGATAAATCTTTCAATTATATTTTTTCACTTAGTAAAACTAATAACCAAAAGACTATTCATATTCCTGTTAAAAGAGTCATCTGTTTATCTACTTCTCATATTGGATTTATTGCAACACTCAACAAACAATCAAATATAGTTGGAGTTTCCGGAACTCAGTTTATTTATGACAGTCTAACAAATGCATTAATAAATAAAGGTAAAATAGTTGATGTTGGTTACGAACAAAGCCTTAACTATGAATTAATTTTATCTTTAAAACCAGATGTAATTATTGCATATGGAGTAGAAAGTCAGAATATAGGGTATATCACAAAACTGGAAGAATTGGGATTACCCATTGTTTTTGTTGCAGAATACTTAGAAGAAACCCCACTTGCAAAAGCAGAATGGTTGAAATTTTTTGGTGTAATTTTTAATCTCGAAAATACATCAGATTCTTTGTTTTTAGTAATTGATTCAGAATATAACAATGTTAAGAATATTGCTTCAAAATTCACTGATAAGCCAACTGTTTTTGCTGGTTTGCCTTGGAAAGATTCATGGTTTATTGCTGGGGGTAGAAGTAATTTTGCAAATTTACTTAATGATGCTGGCGCATTATATATATGGAAAAACGATACCTCAAAAGAAAGTTTTCCTTTAAATTTAGAATTAGTTTTTAATAAAGTATCAAATGCTGATTATTGGATAAATTCTGGCTCTGCTAATTCATTACAAGAGATAAGTTCATCAGATTCAAGACTGAAATCATTAAGCGCTTTTAAAAACAAGAAAGTATATAACAATAATTACATTAAAAATTCATATGGAGGAAACGATTACTGGGAATCTGGTGTTGTAAATCCACAGATTGTATTAAAAGATCTTGTTAAGATTTTTCATCCTCAGGCTTTTCCTGATTATAAAATTCATTATTATAAAAAACTAGAGTAAAATTAAAAAATGAATTTTTATAAAAGATATAATAAAGCTATTTTGCTAATTGTTTCAATCATAATTGTTATCATTTTAGTTATAGTAGATTTAATTAATGGGCCTGTAAAAATTAATATTCTTGAGGAATTTAAAAATATTATGAATTCTAATTCATCAAACAATTATCTTTCTACAATTCTATATGATATTAGATTACCGAGAATTTTGACTGCAGTAATTGCTGGATTAGCATTATCAGTTAGCGGTTTATTAATGCAAACATTATTTCGAAATCCACTTGCAGGTCCATATGTGTTAGGTATTAGCTCTGGTGCTGGCTTAGGAGTTGCACTTGTGGTTTTAGGATTTTCTGCTTTCGGACTAAACTTTATAGATATAATGGGAAGTGGGGGAACTATTTTAGCCGCTTGTATTGGGTCTGGGTTATTTATGGCATTGATATTTGCCGTTTCTTTGAAAATAAGAGATGCAATGACCTTGCTTATATCCGGAATGTTGCTTGGGTCTGCTGCAAGTGCAATAATAAATGTTTTTCAATTTGCAGGTTCAGAACAATCTTTAAAGTTATTTGTTATATGGACAATGGGTAGTCTTGGAAGTACTACCTGGCCTCAACTTGAGTTAATGTCAGTTGTAATTTTTGCTGGCGTAATTATTTCAATATTTTTAGCATACCCACTTAATGTTTGGTTATTAGGTGACGAAAATGCTAAGGCATCGGGTGTAAATGTAACAAAGATCAGAAATTTACTTTTAATATCTACCACATTGCTTGCTGGAAGTGTAACTGCATTCTGTGGTCCTCTCGCATTTGTAGGAATTGCTGCTCCACATATTGCACGAATGATTTCAAAAACATCTGACCATCGTTTTTTAATTCCATTTAGTGGAATTGTTGGCATTGCTATGTTAGTTACTGCTGATATTCTGACTCAGCTACCCGGGTCAGGATTTGTTTTACCGATAAATTCGACTACATCATTACTTGGTGTACCAATTGTTTTGTGGATTGTTTTAAAAGGTAAAAAAATGTGGTTATGACAAGTAACATCAATACTACAATAATTGCAAACAATTTAGTTACTGGCTATCGTAAAAGTGGCGGTTTTAAAGCTATTCCAAATTTTGAACTTAATTTTAAAGCAAATGAAGGAGAGTTAATTGCTTTAATTGGTTCAAATGGCTCAGGAAAAACAACATTACTAAGAACAATTGCAGGCTTACATCCTTCAAAAAGTGGTGATTTAAGCATTTGTGGACTTTCGCCATTAAAAGCAGATAGATTAGAATTTGCAAAATCGCTATCAATTGCGACTACCGAATTACTGAAAATTGCATATACCTCTGTTAACGATTTTGTAATGCTTGGTAGATTTCCACACTCTCACTTTTTTGGAAAATTAAATTCAAAAGATTTACAAATTGTCAATATGGCAATTGAAGAAACTGGAATTGCAACAAAGAGAAATGAACAAATGAATTGTTTGAGCGATGGTGAACGACAACGGGCAATTATAGCAAGAACATTAGCTCAAGATACTCCAGTTATTTTATTAGATGAACCAACAGCATATCTTGATATTAAGAATAAAATAGAAATTTTAAATCTGTTAAAATCGCTTACATCAAAATTCAGAAAAACGATAATTTTCTCAACACATGATCTTGCTTCAGCCTTGCATCTTGCAGATAAAATTTGGCTAATTACTTTAGATAAAATTATTTGTAAAATACCCGAACAAATTATTTATGATGACGATTTAGCAAAGGAATTTAACTCAGATTTTATGCAAATTGATAAAAACTCGGGTAATTTTAATTTCATTGATAAATACAATATAAACATTGGGCTTAGTGGTGATTATGGTGTCTACAATATGACTTTAAATGCATTAAAAAGGATTGGTTTTAATGTAATAAGTAACAAATCAGATAATTTAAACGTTATAATTGAAGAAAATGAGAAATTAATAATTTGGAAACTGATTAATTTTAATGAAGAACAAATTTTTAATCAGCTGGAGGATTTAATTTTACATTTAAAAATATTTAAACAAAAATAAATAATTATGTTAAAAAAAATTGCTTCCTACACATTAGTCGCAATGGTATTATGCTTTACCATTCTTGGTTTACTATCTATTTGGGATGTTATTTCCATTGAAAATGTTATGCGAAAAATATTATTATCACTATTTGTAATATTTGTTGCATCTGTGGTTGTTTTGTTTATTTTTGGTGTTGTAATTAGAGAAGATAAAAATCCAAAGCAACCATAATTTATATAATTTGTAAAATATTAGGGTATGATTAACTTCATGCCCTATTTGTTTTTATGAAATTGAAGAGCATTATTTATATTGTAGTTTTTTTTACCTTATGTTATAGCAATAATATTGCTATTTCTCAAAACGATACTTTATTAAATAAAAAACGATTATATATTTTTTCAGGAGCTACTACAACTGCTTACACTGGTTCTATGTTAATGCTAAACGAATTATGGTATAAAAATTATTTGCATAGCTCATTTCATTTGTTTGACGACAGAAAAGAATGGCTTCAAATGGATAAATTAGGTCATAGCTTTTCTGCATATTATTTAAGTTCCGCTTTAATTAGTGGTTTTGAATGGAGTAAAATGAATCATAATAAATCAGTTTTATATGGCTCAGGTATTGCATTTATAGCTATGTCTGGCATTGAAATATTTGATGGATTTTCATCAAAATGGGGAGCCTCACTAACCGATCTTACTGCAAATTTTAGTGGATCATTGCTATATGCTAGCCAGGAAATATTATTCAAAAAACAAATCTGCCGAATAAAATTTTCTTACCATCCTACAAATTGGCCAAAATACAGACCAGATGCACTTGGCGAAAATAATTTTCAATCTATTATTAAAGATTACAATGGTCAAACATATTGGTTATCATGTAATTTAAAATCGATTACAGGCATAAAAAAAATGCCTGGATGGTTAAATATTGCAGTTGGATATAGTGGAGAAAATATGCTTGGTGGTATTGATAATTATGGAATAACAACTGAAACTATAATTCCTATTTCTGATCGCTATCGCCAATATTACTTATCGCTTGATGCTGATTTAACTCAAATAAAAGTAAAGAGTAAATTGCTTAAAAGTGTTTTTAAAGCCTTTAATTGCTTGAAAATTCCTTTCCCAGCTTTAGTTTTTGAAAAAAATAATTTTAGAATGAAGTCTATATATTTTTAAATAAAAATAATTAAGTATATTTGACTAAATATGTGGTAATTAATAATTCAACATAAACCTTAGTTTTTTATTAAACACAAACACAATTAACAATGAAAAGAAAATTATTTACTTTAATGATGGTAGCTCTTATTGCTACTGGTTTATCTGCTCAAAAACTTGATAAGTTTACAGCAGATTTTGGAAAAAAATCTGTTATGGGAAAAGAAGTTAGACTTCCATATTCAGATGTTATCAGCTATTACGGTTTTGTTGCACAAGGCGCTAATCCTGATGAAATGCGTGATGGTAAAAAATTCTATTACTTATATATTTGGATTTCAGTTGCAGCTCCGGAATTAGGTGTAAGAATGGTTTCACCAGTTCCAGATAAAATGGGACCTGAAGAAGGCGATTTTAAAAGCCCAGATTTTGATAAAAATATAGCTGACAAAAAAAGTTATTTTGATACATGGATTACTCTTGAAAAAGCTTCTGGTATTAATAGTGTTGATGATATTGCTGCCAAAGCAGCAAGTGCAAAATGGAATACATATGAGCAAAATGATGACAGTGGCGAAATGCCTGCTCAGCCATCAGGAAGTAAATATAATTCATTAATGAGAATAACAAGTAGCGCAAGTGATCCTTTAAAATCACTTACATTAGGACTTTATCGTATTGGTTTTACTACTTATAAAGTTGGTGAGGTACAAGGTAGCTTCCTTGCACAAATTGGATCTCCTGTTAAAATTCCTGGAGTAAAAGTTGCAAAAGATATTGAAACTTTAGTAAAATTACTTACTGAGAAAAAATAATTTAGATTATTTTGATATTTGTTAAGGGGGCATAGTTTGCCCCTTTTTGTATTTAATAAAGGTGAGTTTTATTACAGTGTTTATTTTATCAACCTTATTGTAGTTAATCGTAAATATAGGTATTGAACATGCTCTATTGTATCATATTCTTTATTTTATTGCTCAAGAAAGAAGTTTATAGTTTTGCGATGTATAATGCCTTACTATTTGTAAGAATAAATAACAATACAATAAAGAATTCAATTATAGCGTATGCAAAAAAGAAAACGAAAGGTTAAGAAATGAAAAGTGTTGTAAAAAAATGAAGAAACTGTTTTGAATTTTAATGCATTTTTTATAAAAACATCAAAAGCGTGGGGTCATATAGAGCCTGTCGAAATAGTGCCTGGGGCATTGTGCATGTCTTTCGAGAGCACTTCGTCAAGCTTAGTGCAGGCTCTCAAGATGACAGAATTGGGAATTGTGAGATAAAACGATTTAAATTTTATAACATTATGGTATCCTTACAATTAATAAAATTCAAAACAGTTTCTAAGAAATAAATTTAATTCCCATTATTATATGGTCATCAATTTGTTCCATTTCTCCACGCCAGTCTAATGCTTCTTTATCTAGAATGTTACGTTGTTCTTCCATAGGTTTCTGATGAATTTCAACTAAGAATTCTTTAAATCTCTTGTACATAAATTTCCTTCCTTTTTCGCCACCAAATTGATCAGCAAAACCATCAGAGAACAAATATATTACGTCACCTACTTGCATGTCAAGATCTGTTTTTGAAAAAGGTATATGCATTTTATCATGCAAACCAATAGGCATTTTATCTCCCTTATATTCAAGAAGTTCTCCATTCCTAACTAAGTATAAAGGATTATTTGCTCCACTAAATTCTAGTTTATGTGACTTATAATCGTAGGCAATAAGGTTTATATCCATTCCATCTTTTGTTTCACCTTCGCGGCCAGTTTGGTTTAATGACTCAATAATTGAATCTCGCAAATGGTTTAATACATCATCAGAATGCTGCACTTCTGGTTTAGTAATAATTTCATTTAAGAAACTTATTCCAAGCATACTCATAAATGCACCTGGAACTCCGTGACCAGTACAATCAGCTGCTGCTGCAATAAGAATATTTGATCGTTCTATTTTTTTCAGAAAGTAGAAGTCACCAGAAACAATATCTTTTGGTTTAAAGTATATGAAGTACTCAAGACCTGGAGTATTAATTGAGTTTTCTGATGGTAGCAATGCTTCCTGAATACGTTTAGCATACCTAATACTTGCAGTAATATCTTTATTAATTAATTCAATTTCTTTATTTTTATCAAGAATTTCATCTTTTTGTTTTACGATTTCAGCAGTACGTTCAACTACTATACCTTCTAATCGTCTTTTATCTGCTTCGAGTTTTCTTGTATATATTTTTATTGAGAAAATTAAAATTAAAATTCCTATAACAAAATACCCAATGTAAGCCCATGTAGTTCTCCACCAAGGAGGCAATATTTCAAATTCAAATTCGGCTATGGTACTTTCTACAGCATATACATTTTGTGCTTTTACTTTAAAAATATATTTTCCCTCAGAAAGATTCGTAAACTCTTTTTTATTTTCAGTTGACCAATTTGACCATTTCTCACTATATCCTTCTAAAAAATAACTGTATAATATGTTATTTTCATCTTCAAAATAAGGCGCCGCAAATGAAAATGTAAGGTTATTAAATTTATAAGCTAAAACAGGTTTTAGTTCATTTGGTTGATTTAGGCATGAAATGATAGAAGTATCGTTACCATTGAACATAAATTTATAATTTGCTCCGTTAAAAATAATTGAGTCAGAATTTATGCTAACAGAGCGTATTAATGTGTGGTAAGAAATATTGTATTTACGTTTATAAAAATTGTCATAACAAAACAAACCTTCTGAACCACCAATCCAGGTTAATCCATCTGGTTCTGAATAAACAACCTGAACAGTCATTTGTGGTAGCCTTCTGAATGGTAATGTATCAGCCTTATATTCGTTATAATGTTTGTTGAATTTATAAATGCGGTTATCAATATTCATCCATACCTGATTGTTGAAACCAGGAAAAACTGAAATGATATTTCTTTTATTTTTTGAAATATTGTTACCAAAAGGTTCAAAAGAATTAAAACTATTTTTTTCTTTGTTATATGAATAGAATCCTTTTGTTGTAGCAAAAACTAAACCCGATATAGTATTTGAAACCTTAATATCGTTCATTACCGGAAGGCCTTCTTTAGTTGTAAATTTTGAAATATTTCCTTCTTTTGAAATTCTATAAACTCCTTCAACTAATGTTCCAATCCATAGGTTACCGTCATTATCTTCTGATAAGGAACGAATTTCGGTTTTAACCATTTCACTATTTTCTGGAGTTAAACTCCATACTCCATTATTATAATTTGCTACAATTAAGCCTTTTTCTGTTCCAACATAAAATGTATTCTTTTTATATTTAGAAGCATATACAATGTATGCGTAAATATCAGGGCGTTTAAAGTCATTTACGTGATCGTTAATAATTTCAAATAAATTATTACTTGTACCAATAACTAAATTCTGTTTGCCATCTATATTTACAATACTCATTGAGTTTACTGCCTGACCATTAAATTCTAATACTTCTTTAAAAGAAGCTAATCCACCTTTGTTGTAATTAAGATAATAAAGCCCTAGACTGGTTCCAACATAAAGTTTACCTTGATACCTGCATACTTCATTTACATTTCCATCAATTTTTGATTCCGGACCAAAATATCTTATAGGGCTATTAAATTCAAATTTGGAGATACCATTACTTAAAGTTGCCCATAATACGCCTTCTTCATTACAGTATAAAACATCACTAACCATTTTATCTTGTAATCCAGATGAATCGGAGTAATTCTCAATAATTTTACCTTTCTTTTCGGCAATAATTACTCCAGCTGATTTTGTTGCCCATGCATAAAAATTATCGTTTATGAGTGTTCCGTTATAAGCAACGTTTTCGATCAAAAATTTATTTGTTTTGCTAAACTGTGAGCCCTTTTCCGGATTAATAATACTTCCATCTATAGTGTTGTATAGATATAATCCGTTATAAGTAAAAATTATAAGTAAATTTCTTTTATAAGGTAAAATTTTAAGAATATCTTTATCAATAAAAAAATCGCCACCGGGAGCTTTTTCAACTTTATTTCCATTTAGTTTTAATAAACCAAAATCTTTCCAATTTCCAACATAAAGATTACCATCTACATAAAAACTAAAAAAACTACCCTCGGGTAAGTTAACAGGTACAATTTTATTGTTTTTGTAAATTATTATGCATTTCATTGCGCAGAATAAAATTTCATTTTTATTCGTCACATATGTTTTCCAGATAGTATTAAATTTATATTTTGAAGTATCTACTTTATAACTTAATGATTTGTACTGCATTTTACCAGTAGAATTTGGTTCAAGAAAACCGAATTCTCTTGTTGCACCTACGAATACGGTACCATTGGAGTCGATAGTTAATGAACGTACAATAGAATTATTTGGTACTGGAATTTGTCGCCAGCTTTTTCCATCATATTCCAAAACACCATTATTGTTATTTCCAACATAAATGACTCCTCTTTTATCGCGAACAACTGCCCAGTTTTCATTATGAGCTTTATATTCTTTAGGAGAGAAATTTTTAAAAAAAGGAATACCTGTTTTATTTACCTGCGCAGATATAAAAAAATAGGGCAGGGTAAACAGAAGTAAAATAGATGATTTTAAGAAAAATGCTTTCATACTTAATCAACCATAAAAGTATAATTTTTAGATTGTAAAAAAAATAGCATTTAAAAAATATAATTTCATATTTTTATACTCTAATATTATTTAAAAAATTGAATTGTTAAATGAAGATTGCAGTTGATTTTGACGGAACCATTGTTGAGCATGAATACCCTAAAATTGGTGAAGAAAAACTTTTTGCTATTGAAACTCTAAAACAGATTCAAAAACAAGGGCATCAGCTTATTTTATGGACATACAGAACAGGACCAGAATTAAATGATGCTGTTGAATATTGTAAAAAACGTGGTCTCGAATTTTATGCTGTAAATAAAAATTATCCCGAAGAAGTGTTAGATGATAATACTCCAAGAAAACTTAGTGCTGACCTTTTTATTGACGATAGAAATTTTGGTGGTTTTGTTGAATGGAGCGTTGTTTGGCAAGGCTTTAGTAAAGAATCTTTAGATAATTTAGAACAGAAATTTCTTAAAGCTAAAAAACCATTTTTTAAAAGAATCTTTGGATAGAATAAGTCTAAAGTTTATAAAGTCAAAAGTTTTTAAAGTTTATTCAAGCACTTTTAACTATAAGTTTTTTAGGCACTTTAGTACACTTTAAATACTTTCTGTTATTTTCCATTCTTTTACTCCTCTTTGTCCTCTTAGAAAATCTTCAATATTCATTCTTTTTCTTCCTTCAGGCTGAATTTCAAGCAAACTAATTAATCCACCATCTGTTGTTATATAAAAATATGTTTTGCCGTCGCTTAAGCAATTTATTTCTTTTGAATTATGTCGTCCGTCAATTATTTCAGAAGAAAAAACCTTTAAAGTTAATTGTTCTCCCAACTCAGTATTCTCAATTATAGTCCAGGCGCCAGGGTAGGGGGATAAGCCACGAATATGATTATAAATTTCTTCAACTTTTAAACTCCAGTTTATTCTACAGGTTTGTCGATTTATTTTTGGTGCATTTTTTAGTTCTACCTCGGGAATAATAAATTGACTTTGCGAATAAGTATCATAACCTCCTTTTTCAATAGAATTTACTGTTTTTAATAATAAAACAGAACCTTTTGTCATTAAAGTATCATGTAGAATACCTGCGTTATCATTTTCTTTTATTTTTACTTCTTCAAAATGGATAATTTTACCCATATCAATTTCCTTTTCAATAAAGAAAGTTGTGAGACCGGTAATTTTTTCTCCATTAATTATTGCCCAATTTATTGGTGCTGCTCCACGGTAGTTTGGTAACAAAGAAGCATGGAGGTTTATTGTTCCCATTTTAGGCATTTGCCAAATTACTTCGGGCAACATTCTAAAAGCAACAACAATAAATAAATCTGCATTAAGATTTTTTAGTTCGTTAACAAAGTTTTCATCTTTTAATTTTACAGGTTGTAATATTGGAATCCCAATTTCTTCGGCATATTGTTTTATATCACTTTTTTGAATTTGCAAACCTCTACCTGCAGGTTTGTCGGGAACCGTAACAACAGCACAAACATTTTTACCTGCAGTTACTAATGCTTTTAATGATTCTACTGCAAATTCGGGAGTTCCCATGAAAACAATGCGCATAATACTACTTTATATTTAATTCAAATTTAGTAAACTTAAATTTCATTTTCAATAAAATATTTTTCAGGAAAATTTACCAGATAAAGTTTTTCTGTAGCTCTGGTAAATGCTGTATAAAGCCAACGTAGGTATTCAATATCCATTTGCGGATTTGGCTGATAACCGGCATCTAAAAAAATATTTTTCCATTGTCCGCCTTGAGCTTTATGACAAGTAATTGCATAAGAAAATTTTACCTGAAGCGCATTATAATAAGGATCGGCTTTCATTTTTTCGCTTTTTTTAGCGTAAGATTTTTCATCGGCATAATCCTCAAGAACGCTATTGTATAATGCATTAGATTGTTCTTTTGTAATTGATGGTCCTTCTGAACTTAATGCATCCAATAAAAGTTTAACTCTTATTTCAAGATTGGAATAGTCTGTTAATTCAATTGTAGCATCACAAAATCTAAAGCCATGCATTTCTTCAAACTTATGAATTCTGCATATTTTAAAAATATCGCCATTAGCAATAAAATTTGTTGGCGCATCTTCGGGCAACCAGCTATAACTGTTTTTAACAACCATTAAAAGGTCGCCCTGAGAAATTTCTTCTTCTCTATATAAAATTCGATTTCTTATTCCTTGGTTATATTTATTTGCCTGTTTATTTGAACGGCAAATGACCATAGTTTCTGCCATCCCATGCTTCTCGTATGAGTCATTTATTTTTTCAAGAAAATCAATACCGGTTATTTTCTCAATATCAGAATGGGTTGTATCTATTATCAAATCTTTATTTCCCTCAGTTTCAATTTTTCTACGAATATTAGTAGCGTTAACTAACACGCCCATATCTGCTTCCTGCCTTACAACTTGCTTTAATGTTGTTTTTGTGGCATTAATTCCAAAACTTTTTATTTCGTGCAAATCAAGTGCTGGACTTTGTATTATCCCTACCGGTGGTAGTTGAGCGGTATCGCCAATTAAAATTAATTTACAATCTGGTTTGCTATATACAAATTGAATTAAATCTTCAAGTAACCTGCCCGAGCCAAAAGTAGAATTTTCAAAAGATTGATTAGAAATCATAGATGATTCATCTACAATAAATATTGCATTTTTCTTTGTATTAAAATTTAAAACAAAATTACCTAATCCTGTTTTATCTTTTTGTCTGTAAATTCTTTTGTGTATTGTGTATGATGGTCTGTTGCAATATCCCGAAATAACTTTAGCAGCCCTTCCTGTTGGAGCTAAAAGCTCATAAGAAATTTTCATTTCTTCTAAAGTATGTGCAAAAGCTTTAATTAAAGTTGTTTTTCCGGTTCCAGCATGCCCATCAATAATTAAAAGTTGAAATTCAGAATGGGGTAAAACAAATTTACTGAACTCTGTTATAGAATTAGACTGATCGGTTGTGGGCTCGTATCCTAAGTTTCTTGTTACAATATTATATATATAATCTGTAATCATTTTTTAATATTCACAATTTTTTAAATTTCACAAAAATACAATTAATGGTTAACATAGTTTTATGGATTAATGGTAAATATAAAATACCATTTATTATTTAGATTTCACTTATGTTGCTCGTCATTGCGTTCTCCGCCATGGCGGAGCGGCGAATTGATTCGCATTTGTGATTCAGAAAAATATTTAATCGAAGTTACAAAATCGATTAGTTAGTGTTTTTACTAATAATTTATAACTTTGCACAAAGTATTAAAATGTAAGTAACTTACTTAATACAATTTAATTACTTTAAATTATTCTTAAATGAATTTAAATATTAGCAACTAATTGAGTGAAATAACATGCAGCAGATTTCACTTATTGACGAAACTTTTAATAGCTTAAATTCTGAGCATTATAAGCTAACCATTCAGATTTTACCTGATGGATACTCTTATACAATGCTTGATTCTGTTCGTAAGAAATATGTTTTATTAAAGCATTATAAAATTAATAATTCAGATAATTATTTAAATGAAATTATATCGCTGATAAATAACGATGAATTATTAAAACTGAAATTTGAAAATTCAAGAGCTTTTATTTTTACAAATAAGGCTACAATTTTTCCAAATTCATTTTCTCAAAAAGATAAAATTTCACATTTCACAAATTTTAATTTTGGCGAATCAAATAATAGTGAAGATTTTGTTTGTAAATCAGCATTTGATTCGAATATTGCTTTTTCAATTCAAAGTAGTATTAAAGAAGTTTTATCATCAATAAATTGCACATTGTTTTATCCACATGCAATTACAGTTTTGCTAGAGTCTCAGAAAGAGTGCTTGCAAAAAGAAAACATATCAGGAGTTTATTTAAATATACTTAATAATAACGCACAAATTGTTGTAATAAAAGACAGTAAACTTCAATTGTTTAATATTTTTCCTTTTCAAACCGATGAAGATTTGTGTTATTTTATGGTGTATTTATTTGACTTATTTCAATTCGACAAAGAAAAAATTCCGGTTATAATATCAGGAATAATCCAAAAAAATGATTCTCGTATTACAAAGCTCGAACAGTTTATAAAGAAAATTCAATATTCAAAATCAAGTTCTCAATATATCTATAGTTATAGGTTTAATGAAATTCCCCAACATCATTTCTCTAATCTTTTTATAATGCCTTATGAGGATAATAAGTGGTAGTAAAAAAGGTAAGCATATAATTCCTCCAAAAGGTTTAAAAGCAAGGCCAACAACAGATTTCGCAAAGGAAGGTCTGTTTAATATTTTAGAAAATAAAATTGATTTAAATGATCTTTCAGTTTTAGATTTATTTAGTGGTACAGGAAGTATAAGTTTTGAGTTTGCTTCACGAGGAGCAAAATCTGTTATTGCTGTTGAAATAAATTCAAATCAGGTAGCATTCATAAGAAACGAAACAGCCAAAATGGGTTTTAATATTAAAGTTGTTCTGGCAAATGCGTTTTATTACATGAAAAAAGCAAAAATTCAATTTAATATTATTTTTTGCGACGCACCTTATGATATTGCAGGTATTGATCAAATTCCTGATATTATATACGATAACGAATTATTACTGAAAGATGGATGGTTTGTTTTAGAGCATTCTAAAAAATACAGTTTCTCTGAACATAAGCATTTTATAGAATGCAGAAACTATGGAAGCGTACATTTTACTTTCTTTAATGCAAAATAATTCATATAAGATTTTGAAAAAATAATAATTTTATCTACTTTTGCACTCCTAATCAAATTTGGTGTGGTAGTTCAGTTGGTTAGAATATCGGCCTGTCACGCCGAGGGTCGCGGGTTCGAGTCCCGTCCGCACCGCAAACAGAATTTAAACCCCTTGAATTTCAAGGGGTTTTTTGTTGATGGGTGTACAATTGGGTGTATTTTTGTTTTATACATAAGTTTTCTATAGTGTTTTTGGTTAGCAGTTTATTACCAATTAGATTTTATTTCAAGTGTGTTTACTCCAATATTATAAGCATAAACTGCTGCTGGAACATACGTTATATTTATATCATCAATGGTTTTATTATCTAATATATCAATGGTAGTTACCAAAGTTGATTTAAATTTATTTTGTTTGCAGAAATAAATTAAACTATTTAAATCTTGTGGCTTTTCAAAATAGCGATTGCTCCATTTTATTTCAATACACCATTGTGGTTTAAATACTTTGTTGTCGAGCAATACAATATCAACTTCGCCTTCTGAACGTCCCATTTTCCAACGAGCATATTTTAAATCGAGATTTTCACGGTGCATCCATTGCGAAAAAATAGCTGTTTCAACCATATTGCCTGTTTCTTTGTCGGTTTCTACAATTGGCGAAAATAAGGCGGTTCGCAATGATGGATTGGTTAAATATACTTTAAAACTAGTTACTCTTTTTAATTTTTTAGCGTTATCGTCAATTTTATGAATTACTTTAATTAAAAATGCAGCTTCTAAATATTCTAAATACTTTTTAATAATTTCTTTTGCAATGCCACTGTCTTTTCCTAATTTTTCGAAAGAAAATTCATTTCCTGTATTATAAGCCAAATATGTAAAAAAACTATTTAATTCTTGAACATCTTTAATTCCATATAAACTTGGCAAATCGCGAAGTAATACTTTATCAATAATATCATTTTTTATATATCGGCCCATATCTGATTGAATTTTTTCAGATAAAACTACTTCGGGATAACCTCCAAAGTTGAGATAATGAAAAAATTCTTTGTTAAATGTTTTATTATCGTAAGTGATGAAAAAAGGAATTTCTTTGCCATTGTAAACTATGGTTTTGGCTTTAACTAAATGATTTAAACCTTTTAAATGAATATATTCGTGAAAAGTAAGCGGAGGCAACATAAAATCGGTAAAACGACCCGCTCCACTTTCTGTACTTTGTAAGCGTAAAGCAGCTGCTGCCGAACCCGATACTACAAATTTTGTTTTGGGATATGCATCTACCAACACTTTTAAATGGCGTTCCCAATCTTTGAGATATTGAATTTCGTCGAAAAAAACAAAACAGCCTTCTAAATTATTTAATTGCAATGCTTCTTTTGCCAAGTGTAGAATATCTTCTAAACTTAAGTGCAAATATATAGGATTGTCGATACCAATGAAAAAGATTTTTTGTGGTGAAATTTTTTCTCTTATTAACTCTTGAATGGAGTGATACATCATTACAGTTTTTCCAACACGGCGTGGACCCATTAGTACAACTGCACGTTTTATGTCGGTTTCTTTTACAAATGGATAAAACAAATTAAAATATAAACGTTTATTCATTTCTTGATAGTTTTGTTGCACTTTGCCAGTTGCCCACCAAGGGTTTTCGTATTGCAAACGTTCTATTCTTTTGCTTGTTGGAATAACAGTGTCGAAACTCATAATAATTCTTATTTTTACACAAATGTAAATATAAGCAATTAAAAAACAACTTATTTTTACAAAAATGTTATTTTAAGACATTTTAATTCTTTTTAAATGTTTATTTTTACATTTGCACTCGCACTTCTCCACTCATTAATCTTGGCAATCTCCTTTTTCAATAATAGTGGTTAATCCATTGTCATAAGCTGGTAGAAATAATGATGATATTCTAAACTTGGATTGTAAAATGGTTTTATGTTAATCTTGCTTTAATTTGTAATTTCTTCTAATTTCCAACTCTCCAACCATCAGGCAATTCATCACCAATTTTATATTTCCCAAACCATTCAGCAAAAATAGTTTGGGCTAATGTTTCTAGTGTTTTGTTTTGGGCTTGTAGTAATTCTATTTTGTTGTTAAAAGCTGTTAGAATTTCTGAAATAGATTTTGGTTAATGTTTACTTAGGACGCTATTAATTAAATAATTGTTATTCTACCACTAATTTCCCCCTATAAACCCTATCACTCCTTAATTCGACAAAATAAATTCCAGCATTTAAATCTTTTCTTTCAATTACTATTTTATTTCCCAATAATTGATTCTCAGATAATATATATGTTCTTACAATTTTTCCGGTTATATCAATAATTAATAATTTAGCTTTAGTAATTGTTAATCCTGAATTTGTAAATGAGATATTTGTATATTCAGAAAATGGATTAGGATAAATCTCTATTTCATTTGTTGTAACATTATCTTTTATATTTAATACTATCGCAACATCTTCCATATTACTATGCGCATGAGAGTATGGACCACCTTGAGCTTTACTTATACTTGTAGGCATACAAGGCGAAGGAACTTTTGTGCTAACAATATACTTTAAGCCCCCTTGAGAAGGTGGCACATCAGTATATGAATGCAAGGTGTTTGGCAATGAATCTATAATAACCCAACCCAAAGCATTTGTATGACGATGAATATAAAACGTTGAATAACTATACCCTTCATAATCGTCCCAAATTAAATTTCGGGAATTGCCTGCTCCTTGATTTATTGTTAAATGGATAGTTTTATGCAAATCGCTTAATGGTGATTCATTTCCACACATATCAACCTGAGATATTTTGTAACGCCATGAACGAATAAAAGGGTTTGCTGCAGGATCAACAAACTCAGACATGGATGCATATTTTACAGTATCAACTAAAAGATATTGATTAGGAACAGAAGATTCTCTGTAAATCTTATAATAATCTACTCCTGTTAAAGAAACTTTTTCCCAAACTATTTTGTTACGACTTATTAAAGAATCAACAGTAACAACACAAATTGGTTGAAAAGGAAGTGCTTCAACTGGAATTTCTATTTGGGTCACAGCAACACATCCTGTTTGTTCCGTAACTGTAACAACATATTGTCCAGGTGCGAATCCAACTAGGTTTTGTCCAAAATAGCTATTTGACCAATGGTAAGTATAAGGAGTTGTGCCTCCTGTTACGGAAATATATGCAGCTCCGCCGCCGCCACATGGTGCAGATTGTACAGAGCTTATATTTACTATTGGAGCATTTGTATTATTTAATGAAATTTGAGCAATCTTAACACACATATTTGCATCATAAATTGTTACGATATAATTACCTGCACCAACCCCACTTAAAGTATTTGAAGTTTGACCTCCAGACCAATGATAAGTATATGGTGAATTTCCACCATTTGGTGTTAGTATAATACTACCATTATTTTGACTACAAGAAGGATTTGTATTCGAACTTGTGAAAGTTATTTCTGAACCATTTTGTACTTCAAAAGAAGTAGTTCCCATACAACCTATACCATCGGTAACAAATACATCATATGTTCCGGCAACAAGTCCGTTTATATCCTGGGTTGTTGCTCCGTTTGACCATTCATAAATATAAGGTGCTGTTCCACCGGAAACAGTTAAATCTATTGCACCATCGCTGCCATTATAGCAATGTGCACTTTGAGCCGAACCAGTCAATGTAAAACCACCAGTATTATTAATAGCAAAGTATACAGTTTTAGCACATCCATTATCATCTGTTACTTGCAATGAATAGGTCCCAGATGCAAGTGTGTCTGCTGTATATAAAGTATCGCCGTTACTCCAAAGAAAATAATAAGGTGCCATGCCACCTGTTACTAATGCTTCTGCCCAGCCATTAAGTTGATTACAATTTGCTGCATGAGCAGTAATATCTATTTGCAATAAATCAGGTTGAGTTAAAGTAATCGATGCATTACCTGTACAACCCAAATTATCTGTAACTGTAATATTTGTTATAATACCGGCATAAATTCCATTTGCAATACTATCAGCTGAAGATGGTGTGTTATTCCATAAAAAACTATACGGAATATTGCCACCTGTTGCATGGGCAACAACTGAACCTGTTCCACCATAACAATTTATAGCTTGGTATTGTTGAGCAGTTACTAATAATGTTGATTGCTTACTTACAGAATGAAATAACGAATCATTTGAAGCTTGCGAATCACCTGTTAAATGAACTTTTGCATAACATTGGTAAGTTCCGTTTGTTGAGAAATTTGCTGGTGTTGTAAAGTTATATGTCATTGTATAACCAGGTGCAAGAGTTCCAGAATAAACTTCGTTGTGCCATGTTATACCATTATTCAAACTATATGATAAAGTAAAACCTGTTTCGGGCATGGTGCCATAATTACGAACTCGAATTGTAACTTGTTCGCTTCCTAAATTGCATGCTGATAATGGGTGATTCCATTCTGTTACACCTAAATTATGCACTTCGTAAAAAGGGGAATTGTATTCGTAAGGGCCAATGTCAACTATGTATTGACTATCTCCATTTCCATCTGCAACGCGCCAGTTTCCATCAAAATCTATTGTGTCAACAACAGACAAATTATCACCTACATCTATACATGGACTGCCTGTTACTAAATGGAAATTATTATTGGCAGTATCAGCAAGCATTGGGTCGACAAAAATATTTCCATAAATGTCAATACTATCACCATTATTATTAGTAGCAATATAATCTCCGAAATATGAATTAGATCCATTGTAAACTATTCCATTATCATAAAAACAACAATTTTGAACAGTCCAATTCTCTTTATCAATAATTTTAGTATTATTATTGCTATAAAATATTGTATTGTATATCTTAGGTAAAACGCTCATAGATATAAATAATGTAGATTGATTATCTACATCGTAAACAATGCAGTTATACATTTCTCTACAAACAATTCTATTGCCTGTGATAATTGAATTATGAATAATTACAACATTATTACCTCCAGTCGTACCCCCAGTGTTTATTCCATTAAGAATTCTTGATTCTCTAATATACAAAGGAAGTATACAACCTTGGCAAGAAAAGCCACTTGTATTTACAACAATACTCTGAATAAATTTACATCTAGTAAAATCTAAAAACCCACCATAATAATGATAATTTTGATATACACTTCCATAAAAAGTGCAGTTTTTTGCATACAATGAACATTTATTAATTGAATATGAACTCAAACCTACTGGTGCATCTTTAATACTAACAAAATCCAAATACGAAATTTTTTGGCCATAAATAGTCAATCCTTGCCATGTAGAATTTGGATATTTTTTTAATACAATACTATCAGAAATATTCCCTTCAGCGTATAAACAACCATTATTAATTGTTATACTGCTATTGTCAAAAAAAGACATTATTACACCTGGAAGAAGCCTTAAAGTATCATTTATATTAATACTAGCTGAATTTCCAATAAAATAATTCCCAGCAGGAACAATACCATTAATTGGGTATAAATTCACATTATTTAATGTTTGATTGCTATAACAGGTACGCTGGTATTGATAATCTGTAGGAAATGGGAAACTATCCTTATAAAACTTTATGTTGTAAATGCCAGTAGGAACTACTTTTGAGTAATGCCCTGTTGCATCAGTATATATAGTATCGTTATATACCGAAGGCACGGTACGTTTTAAAATTACTTTTATGCCAGCATGGTTGGTTTTCCCAATTTTAAAAGCGCTGCCTTGCATGGTTATGGTTTGCCCGAAGGAAGTTGAAAGTTGAAAGAAAAAAGTTAAAATAAAGAAGTACTTAAAGATTAAAAAAGATAATTTTGTATTCATATTGTTGTTATTTGTTTCCTTATAAATAGTGTTCCTTAGGCAAGGTAATTTCTATAAAATTTTATTTCTTTAAAAGTACCTTGTTTAAAATAATTACTCGCAGGTAAAAATACCTGTTTTTTTTTGATTTTAAAATTACACAACCACAAATTTCACTCTATAAACCAGATTACCATTTAAATTATAAACTACAATTCCAGGATCAAAATCTACTGTTCCATCAAAAGTCCCTATTGTATATACATTTCCATTGGTATCAGCTACAACATTATTTCCTATTTCTGTATTTGAACCACCAAATTGTCCCTCTCTTAAAAGACTTTGTGAAAAAACTATTTTTACTCCAGATAATAGTATAATATTAAAGATCAATGCAGTTATTATACGAATGTACAGATTGATTAGAAATTTTAACTTAAGGTAAATGTAAATAGTCGCAGGTATTTTTACTAGTTGTTAAACAGGAGAGGAAATGGACATTTTAAGCCCTTTTTGTATAAAAAAGATATTTATGGGAATATTATTTAACGATGCGGGATGTTCTCTGCACCGCAAGAAAACAAAAGGAAGATACTTATGATGTTGTCCACGTCCATCTTTTAAGGTGCCATTTTGGAACCTTAAAGCAGAATTATTTTCTAAGGTGTCATTTTGGAACCTTAAATCTTTCCATTCGTTCTCGGAAAGCTGAAACATAAAGGTGTTTGGAAATCCTTCGGTATTTCTTTTTACAGCTCGGTTAATCTGCTTAGTTTCTACAGCATAGAATTCAGCAAGATGGCTGTCTAGCATTACCTGCATGCCACTAATGGTAAAAATTCGCTCTTCAATATGCTGTTTTTAAGAAGCTACTATTACTTTTCCACTACTATTACTAGTAATAATCTTAAACCAATTTTTCCAAGATTGTTCTTTTAATTTCTTTCTTGTTTAAAATCACAGTTTGTGATCTTAAATCTTTATTCCTTTTTGAGGTCGCAATTTGTGACCTCAAGCTTTGCAATACCACCTCGGTAAGTTGATATGATTGTTTTGTGTTTAGAAATTTATATTTTTTCAGTATTCAATTTCTCTTGCATTTCAGCTTCAGTAAGGGTATGAACAATTACATCATGTATAGAATCTCTTCTGCTAACGTGCCCTAATAAATGCTCAACATCTTCAAACCTTAAAATATCTCTAACTTCGGAATGTGCTTCTGCCACTTTAAAAGAAATGCCTTTTGCCAAAAGATTTTCATAGAATTTTTTAATTAGTCTTGCTCCGCTTGAATCAATATATGCCGATGTACTTAAATCAAAAACCACAACCTTAATTGCTGATTTCTCTTTTAGTATTCTATCCATTATTATATTGTATACATTTGATACATTAAAATATACCAAAGGAGATTCAACCCTAAATAATAACACTCCTGGCAATATTTCATTATCAGGGTGACGTTTAATATCTGTATAACGATTTGTTCCCGGTATTCTACCTAAGATTGCAATATGCGGACTAGATACAGTTCTTATAATTAATATTAGAGATGCTAGAGCTGCAATTAAAACACCATTTAAAATACCAAAACTAATAACACTTAGCATAGCAAGTAAAGCAATAATAAAATCGAATTTATTTACTTTTCTCATTCGGTTTAATTCCTTTATATCAATTAAACCAGAAACAGCTATAAGTACTATCGATGCAAGAATTACTGTTGGTAAGTTTTTTAATAATCCAGTAAAAAATAATAAGCAGATTCCAATACAAACTGAAGCAAAAATTAGAGCCATTGGAGTTTTAGCTCCGGCTTTCTCATTTACTGCAGATTGTGATAAACCTCCACTTACAGGATAACCATGGCCAAAAGATGTTGCAAGATTCGAGAGCCCTAAAGCAAGTAATTCTTGTCTGGCATCAATTTCGTAACCGTTTTTTTGAGCTATTGCTTTAGCTGCCGAAACACTTTCGATATAAGCTAAAAGAAAGCATGCAAAAGCTAATGGAAGCACACTATAAATATCTGCCCAAAGTAAATTTGGAATATGTAATTGTGGTAATCCAGCAGGAATATCTCCAACAGTTTTAAATCCAAGTCCTGCAATTGATGTAAATGTTATTACAATTATTGATAATACAACAACTACAAGAGTAATTGGTTTACCAGGAAGAATTTTTTTACCAATAATCATTAATGCAATTGCAATTAAACCAAAAATTAAAACATAAATATTAGTGTGGGGAATTTGATGATATAGATTAACTACTCTTTTAAAGAAATCATCACCTCCACCAGAAACGCCTAATAATTTTGGCAACTGTGTTAAACCAATTGTAATTGCAGCACCTGCTTTAAATCCAACAAGTACAGTTTCGCTAATAAAATTAATGATGCTGCTAAGATGTAAAATGTATGCTAAAAAACTCATGGCGGCAAAAACAAGAGCTGTAAGTGACGACAAATCCAGCCATCTTTGCGTATCGCCATTTGATAAAGTAGCAAGAGTTACACCAATTAACATTGAAATTGCAGAAGTTGGTCCAACTGCAAGTTGCTTGCCCGACCCTAACAAAGCGTAAAATATACCGCCAAGTAAATATCCAAAAATACCATATTGAGGTGGCAAACCAGCCAAAGTTGCATAAGCTAAAGAAACAGGAATTGCATATGCAGATAAAGTAATACCAGCTACAGCGTCAACACCTAAAAGTTTTAAAGTATAGCTTGGCAACCATTCTATAGGCGGAATAAGTTTTTTTAGTCTATTCATAGTTTCTGTATTAACAATGTGTCAGTTGGTTTATTTCAAAGTTTTTGTTTAAAATAAAAAATAAATATATAAAATTATTTTCATGTTAGATTATTTATTTAAAAAACATTTGAATACACTTTAAAATCAAAATAATCTTCAAAATACTAACTTTGCAAAAATTATTTTTCTTTTTCGAATTTATGCTCGATTTATATACTCATCACCATAGTTTTAACAAAGCTCTTGATTCGGTTAAAAAAGCAGAATCGCAAAACACTTTTATAAAAGGACTTAGTGGTTCATCGCAAGCATTTTTGATTGCTTCTGTTTTTCAAAAATCAGAGAAGAATATGGTTTGTATTCTTCCTGAAAAAGAAGAAGCTGCAAATTTTTACTCTGATTTATTTAGCGTACTAAAAGAACAGAATGTACATTTTTTTCCATCTTCTTTCAGGAAAAAACATAATATTAACGATTTAAATACTGCAAATTCTGTTATTCGCACAGGAGTTCTCGAAAAAATTTCTTCAGCAAAAAATCCGTTATTAATTATAACTTATCCCGAGGCTATTGCCGAAAAGGTTATTAGTAGTGAGATTCTCACCGAGAATACTCTTATTCTTCACAAAAACGAAAAAGTTTCTTCCTCATTTATCGAAGAAGTTTTAGTAAGTTATGATTTTGAACGTGCCGATTTTGTATACAAACCAGGGCAATATGCTTTTCGGGGAAGTATAATTGATATTTTCTCATTTTCAGATGAAAATCCATTTCGTATTGATTTTATTGGCGACGAAGTAAATAATATTCGCAGTTTTAATATCGAAAATCAATTAAGTATTAAAGAATTTGAAAAATTTGCAATTGTTCCTGACTTTTCACAGAAAAGCGGAATTACTACAAACTCTTCAATGTTATCTTTCTATAATACTGAACCAGTAATTTATTTAAAAGATTCTGGTTTATTCGAAAAACAAATAGAACAATTTAACACAGAATCTTCCGAATTATTTAATACATCAACCGAATTATTAGAAAGTATAACAAAATATAATATTCTTGAATCGGGAATAAGTTGTATTAAAAATCATGATCAGATTCTTCAATTTAGTACCAGTTCTCAACCTTCATTTAATAAAAATTTTGATTTACTTGGCTCTGATTTAATAGATAGAAAATCAAAAGAATATAAAGTTTTTATTTTGTCAGATAATCCACATCAGATTGAGCGGTTAAATGCGATTTTTGATGATATGGGAATTCCCGGACTTTTTGAAACAAAATCGCTAAATATTCATGAAGGATTTATTGATAATGATCTTCAGGTATGTTGTTATACCGATCATCAAATTTTTGGAAAATACCATAAATATAAATTACGTGATGATTTTTTGAAAAGTGAAACTATTACTTTAAACGAGTTTTACAATTTACATCCTGGCGATTATGTAGTTCATATTGATCATGGAATAGGTGTTTTTGGAGGATTAGAAAAAATAAATCTTAATGGAAAATGGCAAGAGCAAATAAGATTAGTTTATAAAGACAAAGATATACTCTTTGTTAATCTGCATTCACTTCATAAAATATCAAAATACAAAAGTAAAGATGGAGATGTTCCCAAGCTTAATAAGTTAGGTACAGGTGCATGGACAAGATTAAAACAACAAACAAAGAATAAGGTAAAAGACATTGCCCGCGACCTTATAGATCTTTATGCTAAAAGATTACAACAAAAAGGTTTTGCTTTTTCGCCAGATACATATTTACAAACAGAATTAGAAGCTTCATTTATTTATGAAGATACACCAGATCAGGAAAAAGCTACAAATGCATTAAAAGCAGATATGGAACTTGACATTCCAATGGACAGATTAATTTGTGGAGATGTAGGATTTGGAAAAACAGAAGTCGCAATTCGTGCTGCTTTTAAGGCTGTAACAGATAGCAAACAAGTTGCAGTTTTAGTTCCAACTACAATTTTAGCACTTCAACATTATTATACATTTACTGACAGATTAAAGGATTTTCCATGTAAAATAGAGTTTTTAAGTCGTTTTAAAACTGCTGCCGAACAAAAAGAAATATTTAAAGAAATATCTTCCGGAAAGATTGATATAGTAATTGGTACACATAAACTATTAAACAAAGAATTACATTTTAAAGATCTCGGACTTTTTATTATTGATGAAGAACAAAAATTTGGAGTTGCCGCAAAAGAAAAACTACGTTCAATAAGAGTAGATGTTGATACTTTAACTCTAACTGCTACACCAATTCCAAGAACACTGCAGTTTTCATTAATGGGTGCAAGAGATTTGTCAATTATAAACACACCACCACCAAATCGTCAGCCTGTTGTTACAGAAGTGCATGTTTTTAACGAAGAACTAATTCGTGATGCTATAAATTATGAATTAAACCGAAATGGTCAGGTGTTTTTCGTTCATAACCATGTGCAGAATATTCAAGAAGTAGAGCTTCTAATTAAAAAACTTTGTCCGCATGCAAGAACCGCAGTTGGCCATGGACAAATGAAACCAGCCGATTTGGAGAAACTAATGCTTAATTTTATAAATGGTAAAAATGATGTGTTAATTTCAACTACAATTGTAGAAAATGGTTTAGATATACCAAATGCAAATACCATAATTATTAACAACGGCCATATGTTTGGCTTAAGTGATTTGCATCAATTACGCGGCAGAGTTGGACGATCAAACCGTAAAGCATTTTGTTATATAATGGCACCAGCTATTGATACATTACCTACCGATTCGAAAAGAAGATTAAGAGCAATTGAAGAATTTAGTGAATTGGGAAGTGGTTTTAATATTGCACTTCAGGATTTGGATATTCGTGGAGCAGGTAATTTACTAGGTGGTGAGCAAAGTGGTTTTATTGCTGACATTGGCTTTGATGCATATCAAAAAATACTTCAGGAAGCTATGTTAGAACTTCACGAAAGTGAGTTTCAAAATATAACACCTGCACCAAAAAAGGCTGATCTTTCTTCAATTAATAAAGAATACTCTCACGATTGTGTTGTTGAAACCGACATGGAACTTTTTATTCCAGAAAAATATGTCGAAAATATGTCGGAGAAAATTAAGCTATACCGCGAACTAGACAATATTGATAATGAAAAACAACTTCAGCTTTTTTCGGATTCATTAGCTGATCGTTTTGGAAAATTACCTAAAGAAGTTTTAGGTTTATTTGATGTACTAAGGCTAAGATGGAAAGCGAAACAACTTGGTTTCGAAAAAATGATACTAAAACAAAATAGATTTATTTGTTATTTTATAAACGATAAATCATCACCTTACTATAGCTCTCAGGTTTTCAGTAACATTTTACAATATCTACATACTTCGCGAAGCTCATCAGGATTAAAAGAAACAAATGATAAATTATCGTTAAATTTTGAAAAGATAAGTTCTATAGAAAAGGCAAATCAGTTGCTGGATGGCTTAATTCAAAATGTAATAACTACTTTTTAATATAATTACGAATAAAAACAATTACGAATTACGAAATAATAGTTTGTAATTATAAATTTGTAATTATTTATTGTATTCTCCACTTTGCACTTTATCCCTAACAAGCATCAAAATATGATCTTTATCAATTGGTGAAATACGAGCTTCGAATTGACGAATACCAGCAGGTGAGGATAGCTCATATTCAACTACCTGAATTTTTGAAGTTTCAAGCGAGTTTAAAATACATGTTCTAACTTTTTTCAACATTTCACCACTAAAAAAATCTTCAAGATTTTTTCCAATAACACTATCTAAAGGAACCTCAAGTTCGTGATATATATCTGGTTTAAAATATGAATATTGTCCGTTTCTGTCAACTATAAAAAGTAAATCTGGTATTGCATCTAACAATGCCTTGTATTTTTGTTCACTTTCACGAAGATTTCTTTCAATAAATTTGCGTTCAGAAATGTCTCTTACACTAAAATGTATATATTGTTTATCACTTAGTGTAAGAACTGTTAGACTTACTTCTGCATCAAATAAAGAACCATCTTTCTTTTTATATTGCCAATAATATGTGCTTTTTTCACCATTGTAAGCTTCTTCGATTTTCTTTTTTCTTTTTTCAGAAGACCGAATACCATTAGGCTGTGTTTCGGGCATTAGCAATAAAACATTTAGCCCAACAAATTCGTCACGTGTATAACCAAATAAATTCTCAGCTTTTTCATTAAATTCAAAAACAATATCTTTATCTACAATAACAATAGCATCACTTCCTTCCTTAAACATAGAAAAATATTTTTTTTGACTTTCAAGAAGTGTTTTTTCAGTATTTTTCTGTTCAGTTATATCAATAAAATAGCCTAAAATATCAGTTATATTATTTTCTTTATCTCTAATGTTACTTGCAAAATCTTTTACCCATAAATAGCTTCCATCCATGCGCTTCATTCTATATGGAGAGTATTCTATATGTGAAGCGTTTTTAGAAAGTGCTACATTTCTTTCTTTTAAGTGAAAAGCATTATCATCGGGATGAATTAATGAGTCATAAGTGACTATTCCAGATAAAAATTCTTGTGGTGCAAAACCCAGAATGTTTTTAACATTCTCAGAAATATATTCTACTTTTGAAGTATCACTTGCTTTTACACGTGCTATAACAACACTCCCTTGCAAAAACATATTGCGTTCATCAAGTAAGATTTTATTAGTTGCATGAATTTCTTCATCAATTTTTTTAAGTCGTGAAATATCAGTAATAGATCCCGCAAGTCTAATAGGCTTACCATTATCATCGTTCATTAAAACACCTCTTTCTATAACCCAAACAAATTGCCCGTTTTTATGTCTCAACCGAAGTTCATTTTCATAAGACTTAGTGTTACCAATTAGATAATCATTAAGGCATTTTTTTGCATGATCATAATCCTCATGATGAATAAATCCATCACGAACTCCAAATTCATTTTTCAATTCATAATCTTCGTAACCAAGCAAACTTTTCCAACGAGGTGATAAATAAACTGTATTTGCTTCAATATCCCAATCCCAGATTCCATCGTTTCCTCCTTTTGCTACAAGCGCATATCGTTCTTGAGTATCTCGAAGGTCATTAAGATTTTTCTCTCTTTCAGTAACATCAAGTGTCCAAATAAGAATACGATAAATTTCTCCTCTGAAATTCATTACCGGATCAATGTGAGTTTCATTCCAAACTTCCATTTCCCGAATTAAAATAACTTCTTTATAAACTATACTGTGTCCTTTTTTAGCTTCTTCAAACTTTGCTATAAAATTCTTTTGTCTTTCATCACCCGGAACAAAATCAAGCACATTATCTCCACGCTTAATTGTTCTGCTAAATTCTTTCATAATAATATCCCGGGCAGCTTTATTAAATGTAACAATATTATAATTAAGATCCGACAAATAAAAGCGCTGAATACTACTATCAAATAATGGTTTTAACTCGTTTTTTGTTTCTTCTAAATCTTTTTCAATTTTCTTATTTTCGGTTATATCTAATAAAGAAATACAAAACCTATCAATATTATTATTTTCTTGATAAACAATTGGGTATATTGTTATTTTAAAATATCTTTGTTCTTTTCCTACAATAGCAATGCGCTCTATATAGTGCGAAACGCCATTTAATGCTGCCTTAAATAAATTATCTAAATCATCATGTCCTAGAAAATACAAAAGATCAAAAATTGAATCACCTATTTTAGATTCTTTATTAAATGTTTTTAACTGATAACGTTGAGCTAGTTTGTTTAAATCTATTAATTGCAGTTCTTTATCAACAAGATAAATTGCTTCAGTAGCTCCGTTAAAAATCGCTTTTAAATTAGCAATATAATTTCTAGACGATTCTTCAGTCTTCATTTTTGATGTTATATCTTTACAATAACATACTAAACTATAAACTTCGTCTATTTCATCATTTAAAACGGATAATGATAGAAAAGCAAATTTTTCAACTCCATCAGTAGAAATAAATGAGATTTCAGTTTCTAATTTTTCAAGTTCAAGAGCTTTTTCTAAAATATTTTCCTGAATAAATTCTTCTTTATTACCCTTGAATAAATCCGAAAAATTTAATCCTTTTATTTTATCTCTATTTAAACCAAATATTTGCTCGGCAGCTTTATTTGAATAGGTTATTTTTCCGTTTAATGAAATGGTAAAAATCGCATCATTAATGTTATCGATAAGATTTTCATTAATTCTTGAATGATGATCGTTTTTATGTTTAGAAAAAACTAAATCAATTGTAATACCCAAAGTAACTTTATCAATTGGCTTAACAAGATATCCATAAGTAGAAGATTTAAGAGCCTTGCATACTGTAGTTTCATCTGTATAACTTGAAACATATATAATAGGAACGTCAAATTCATGATAAATCTTTTCAGCTGCAGTTATTCCATCTATACTTCCTGGTAGATTAATATCCATTAAAACAATATCTGGACGGGTTTCACTACATTTTGTAATTGCATCAGATGCATTTGTATATGCACCTAAAACATCGTGCCCTAATTCATTTACAAATAACGAAAAAACCGTTAAAAGCATCTTATCGTCCTCAACGATAATTATTTTCTTTCCCTTCATTTGCAAATTCTTAAATAAACCTGAAAATTATTTAATTTTACTCCCAAAAAAATGAACCGAGCATTCTTTTAAAAAACACAAATTTACAAGAAAATAATATTTAACGAGTTTATTCTTAATTTAAATAATATTTGAGGTTGAAATTATAAATTATTTAGCTAACAATAAAATTTCAAATGAATTTAACCATTGATATAGGAAATTCGAACACTAAGATTTCAAGATTTGAGAACAATAAATTTGTAGACTCATTTATTGCTGCTAATGAGTGTGATATGTTGCAATTGATACAAAATAAAATTAATAAAAATGATATAAATGCAATTATTATTTGCTCTGTAAAAGAAAATATTCCACAATCTGTTATGTCATTAAATCAAACTGTTAAAAATTTAATAGTTTTTTCAAATAAAAATATAATTCCAATTGTAAACTTATATTCATCGCCAGAGACTTTAGGGCTAGACAGGCTTTGTTCAGCAGTTGGAGCAAATTTTTTATTTCCAAATTGTAATTGTTTAATTATTGATGCTGGAACTGCAATAACTTTTGATTTACTTAATAATAAAGGAGAATATTTGGGAGGATCTATATCACCAGGATTAACAACCAGATATAAGGCTCTTGCTCATTTCACAAAAAAACTTCCAGAACTTATTTATAATGAAGAATTTAATTTTCCAGGCAACAATACAGAAAATTCTATTCATGCTGGAGTTCAGTATGGTGTTTTATATGAAACTGAAGGATATATAAATAATTTAGAAAAAGAATATTCAGATTTGCACGTTATAGTTACAGGTGGTGATATCAATTTTTTTGAAAGAAACTTAAAAAAAACCATCTTTGCAGAACCAAATCTTGTTGCAATTGGCTTACATAGAATTCTTGAAATTAATGAAAAAAACTTTTAGTATAATTATTATAACATGTGCTCTGCTTGGAATTAAAGCAAGTGCACAAAGCTTTACTAGCTCTCCTTATTCTAGATTTGGACTTGGTGATATTGCAGGAAATGCATTTCAACCTGGAGTTGCTATGGGCGGAACTGGAATTGCATTACGAACAAATCATTCGATAAATAGCATTAATCCAGCATCTTACAGTGCTTTCGATACGCTTTCATTTATTTTTGATGTTACAGTAATAGGAAAATTTACAACATATCAAACTAATTTACAGAGCAATAAGATAAATAATGTAGATTTAAGTCATTTTTCCGCGGGATTTCCAATTACTAAATGGTGGGGAAGTAGTTTTGGCTTATCACCTTATAGTAATGTAGGTTATAGTATTTCTGAATCAGTAGTTATTGATACTTTAAATCTTTCTAATACTTACAAAGGAAATGGTGGACTTAATCAGTTTTTTATTGGAAATGCATTTAAATTATTCACAAAAGTTGATACAATTTCAAAAGTTTTAGCTGAAAATAATAAATTAACATTTTATAACACTAGTAGTTTATCTGTTGGTTTTAATACTTCTTACTTTTTTGGAGCTCTTGAAAGACATACAGCTTCTGTATTTCCAGATGAAGGAAATTTATTTGATATGTATACTACAAATAAAACTATTATTAATGATATAGGATTTAGAATAGGTGCTCAATATACATTTAACCGACAAGAAATTACAAGTTCAGAAAGAAAGAATAAGTATACCATTATTGCTGGTTTTACATTTGATAACCAAAATGATTTAAATGCTAAAAACACTTCTATGGTAACTAAGTATTTAAATATTGGTGGTACAGTAAAAATTGACACTATTGAAAATCAAGTAAATAGTAAAGGAGATGTTCGTTTACCTATGAACATAGGTGTTGGTCTTGCTTTAATAACTCACGAGAGACTAACATTTGCTTTAGATTACAGATGGCAACAATGGTCGGCAGCTCGTTTCTTTAACCAAAATGACTCATTAAATGATAGTCATACTATTTCTTTTGGAACTCAAATTGCTCCCGACCCAAATCGTCAGAATAATTATCTTAAAATGATAAATTACAGATTTGGTTGTCACTATACTCAATCATATTTAAATTTAAGAAATACCAATATAACTGATTATGGATTTAGTTTAGGTTTGGGACTTCCTATAACAAAGCCTGATAAGAGTGATGTTTCTGGATTAAGAAGAAGATTACCTCCTATAGTTAATATAGCTTTTGAGGTTGGGAAAAGAGGAACAACATTAAATAGTTTAATTAAAGAAAAATATTTTCAGATATCTGTAAATTTAAGTTTATACGATATTTGGTTTATAAAACGAAGATTTAATTAATTCTAGTTCACTTAAAATAATTCTTTAATTGATAATTTTATTAGTTAAAATAACAAAGTTCACTTTTATTCTGGTACTCGGAGTAATCATTTTTAATTCTTGTTCTAATGATTTAGAGACAGTTAATGCAATTGTTGATTTATCCGAAAAGCCTATGATTTACGCAAAAGATGTTGAGATTTTGCGAACAGATTCTGGAAAAATTGTGTTGAAAGGGTTTGCCAAAGAATCATCTTACTTCTTATCTGAAAAAGACACTTTCCTTGAATTTAAAAAAGGTTTTGAAATAAAAACTTATAAAGATTACCCAATTGTAGAGTCAAGTATTAAAGCAGAATACGGTAAACATTGGGAAAGTAAACGAATTTGGGAAGCAAAAAAAAATGTAGTAACACAAAATATAAAAGGTGAAATGTTAAACACTGAGCAATTATATTGGGATGAAAACAAGCATATTATATATTCAAATAGCTTTTGCCGAATTACTACTGAAGATGGAATAATTTATGGAAACAGTTTTGAAGCAGATGAAACATTTAACAAATGGTCATTAAAAAAGGGCAAGGGAACAATAAATGTAAAAGATGAATAAAAAAGGCACAATAATTTTGGAATTTGTTTGGTTAGCATTAACAATTTTCGGAGTAGCAATAGGATCATATAAAGTAGCCACTACTGGATTTAAAGACAGCTATGTTTTTTTTATTATTGCTGCTATTGCCGCATTTATGTATATATTAAGGCGAGCAATGAGGAAGTTTACAGATAATAATGAAACTAAAAAATGAGTACTATATTATTTATAATATTCATTACACTAATTTTTTCAGCTTTTTTCTCAGGAATGGAAATTGCATTCCTTTCCTCTAACAGACTGCAAATTGAACTTGAAAAAAAACAAGGATTCAAAAGTTCAAATATAATTTCGGTATTTATAAAACATCCCAAAAAGTATATTGCTACAATGCTTGTAGGTAACAACATTGCATTAGTTGTATATGGTATTTTTATGGCCGAAATTCTTACCGAACCAATAAGTCATATAACACATTCAGAATTTGGTATTCTAATTACTCAGACTTTAGTTTCTACCTTTATAATTCTTTTTACAGCAGAGTTTTTACCTAAAACTATTTTTCTTTTAAACTCAAATTTGTTTCTAAACATTTTTGCTGTTCCAGTTTATCTTTTTTACATAATTTTCTATCCTTTAACATGGGCTACAATAAATTTTTCAAATTTTATTTTAAAAAAGGTTTTTAAGGCAAATATCAAGAAAAATAATTCAATAGTTTTTGGCAAAGTCGACATTGATAATTACATAAATGAAAGAACTCAAAATAAAAACGGAATTGACGACGATGAGTATGAACTTAAAATATTTCAAAATGCACTTGATTTTAGTAAAATAAAATTAAGGGAATGCATAGTTCCGCGAACAGAAATTGCCGCAATTGAAATAAATGCCTCGATTGATGATTTAAAAAATAAATTTATAGAAACAGGATATTCAAAAATCCTGGTTTATAAAAATAACATAGACACCATTACTGGTTATATTCATTCTTCTGAACTTTTTTTAAAACCAAAATACCTTAAAGAAATTGTTCATGAAGTAATAATTGTTCCTGAAACTATGCCTGCAAATAAATTACTTGCAACATTTATTCAGCAAAAAAGAAGTGTAGCAGTTGTTGTTGATGAGTTTGGCGGAACATCTGGTATGATTACTATTGAGGATATAATGGAAGAAATTTTTGGTGAAATTAGAGATGAACATGATACCGACGATCTTGAAGAGAAAAAAATTAGTGAATTTGAATATCTTTTATCAGGCAGGCTTGAAATTGATTATCTAAACGAAAAATTCGAACTGGATTTTCAAGTTACTGATGAATATGAAACTGTAGCTGGATTCATTCTATTTCATCACGAAAATATACCAAAGCTCAATGAGACTATAAACATAGGAATATATTCATTTAAAATATTACGTGTTACAAATACTCGCATTGAATTAGTACTATTAAAAATTGAGCACGAATAATTGCTTAGATTAAGTTGTATTTTTTTTATATATTCGTGCCCTAAAATAAATTGGAAATTATTTAATAAAAATGGCAACATTACAAACAATCAGAAACCGTGCAGGCGTACTTATTTCAGTAATTATTGGACTTGCGCTTTTATCTTTTATTTTAAGTGATTTAGTTTCAAATAACAGTCTTTTTAAATCTGGCAACAAAACAGAAGTTGCAGAAGTTGCAGGCGAATCAGTACCTATAGCTATTTACGAAGAACGCGTTAACGATCTAATAGCAAACTATCAAAGAAATACAGGAAAAGATGCAACACCTGACGAAGAAACTTCACAAAGTATTCGTGATCAGGCTTGGGAAAGTTTAATTACAGATTTTGTACTTGCAAACAATTTAAGTGATTTAGGAATTACTGTTAATGCAAATGAATTACAAGACATGGTTGTAGGTAATAATATAGACCCTCAGGTACTTCAAATCCCAATTTTTAAAAGCCAAACTACTGGTCAGTTTGATCCAAATCTTGTTAAACAATTTTTAGCAAATATGGATAAAGACGAAACAGGCGCAGCACGCTTAAGCTGGGTAGCTTTCGAAAAACAATTAGAACATTCACGCTTGTTGAGTAAATACTATTCGTTGGTTAAAAAAGGATTATATGTTACTTCTGCTGAAGCTAAAAAATACTCAGAAGAATCATCTAATTTAATCGATATTCGTTTTGCGATGAAGAAATATAGCGATGTTTCTGATTCAACAATTGTTGTAAAAGATGAAGAAATTGAAAAATATTATAATGAACATTCATATTTATTTGATCAGGAAGCTTCAAGAGATATTGATTATGTAGTTTTTGATGTTTTACCTTCAGCTACTGATATTGAGAAGATCAGATCAAAAATGGAAGAAATTAAAATAGAACTAACAACTACAACTGAAATAGCTGACTTTGTAAACAGAAACTCAGATGTTCCTTATGCTGAGCAACTATTCGCAAAAAGTTCTTTAATTCCTCCTTCCGACAGTCTTATTTTTGCTGCACAACCAGGATTTGTATACGGCCCATTTGTTGAAAATAACGTTTATAGATTAGCTCGATTAATGTCATTTAAAAATATGGCAGACTCTGTAAATGCCCGTCATATATTAATTGGACCTAACGAAAAAAGAACAAAAGATCAGGCAAAATTATTGGCAGATAGTATTAAATCTTTAATAGATAAAGGTGGTGACTTTGCAATGCTTGCAATGCAATATTCTGACGATAAAGGTTCTGCCAAAGAAGGTGGTAACTTAAAATGGTTTAAACCAGGCATGATGGTAAAACCTTTTGAAAAAGCAGCATTTGATGGAAAAAAAGGTGATGTTGTAATTGCCGAAACACAATTTGGTTTTCATATTATTAATATAATTGAAAAAAGTGCTGAAAGCAATAAAGCTGAAATTGCTTATATTGACTGGCAAATTGAACCTAGTTCGGAAACTTATCAAGGTGTAAAAACTAAAGTTTATCAATTTGCTGGAACAAATACCACAAAAGAAAAATTTGATGCTGCTATTATTAAAGAAAACTTACAAAAAAAAGTAGCTAGTAATTTACGTGATAATGATCGAAATATTGCTGGATTAGAATCACCAAGAGAAATTATCAGATGGGCATATAAAGAAGAAACTAAAAAAGGAGATGTTTCTCAACCATTCGAATTTCAAGATAAATTTGTTGTTGCATATCTTACAGAGGTTCGCGAAAAAGGAACTGCTCCTAAAGACCAAATTAAAGATCAATTAACATCACTTGTGAGAAAAGATAAAAAAGCTGAAACTTTTATTACAGAATTAAAGAATGCTTCATCTGCTGGATCAATTGATGGTTTAGCTCAAAAATTAAATCTAATGCCACAAGATGCTACAGCAATAAACTTTAATTCATTTTCATTACCTGGAGTTGGAATTGAGCCTAATGTTGTTGCTACCTCATGTTTTGCTGAAAAAGGTAAACTTTCTAAACCAATTAAAGGAAACAATGGAGTGTTTGTTTTAACAGTTACTAATAAAGCTAAAGCCCCGCAACCAGCCGACGAAAAAATGGCTAAAATGCAGTTAGTTAGCGAAATTCAATCGCGAGTTGATTATCAGGCTTTTGAAGCACTTAAAAAATTAGCAGATATTAAAGATTACCGATCAACATGGTATTAAAATATAAAAAGGGGCACTAGCCCCTTTTTTTTTGCTATCATTCTTTTTTTGATAAATATTTTATACTTTTAAACCATATATCAAAAGGAATGAAAAGGCGCTTCTTATATCTATTAGATGTAATTATAATTTTAATATCTACTTCTTATTTTTCTTATTCTCAAAATATTTATAATAGGGTTTATACTGTACAAGATGGCCTTGCACAATCACAGGTATTATCTCTTTGTCAGGATAGAAAAGGCTTAATCTGGATAGGTACAGCAGCTGGAGGAATTAGTGTTTTTGATGGATTAAACTTTAAAAATATTACTAAAGATGATGGGTTAGCTGGAAATAGTGTTTATTCAATCATTCAAGACAAGAAAGGTAATTTATGGGCAGGAACAGATAGAGGTTTAACAAAGATCTCTGGCAAAGAAAAAACAAATTACACAACTAATGAAGGGCTACCTGATAATTCTGTTTGGAAAGTTTTTGAAGATCATTCTGGAACAATTTGGGTTGGAACAGGAAAGGGTATTGCATCTATTAAAGATAATAAATTAGTTGCTTTTAAAGGATCAACAGACATATCGCAATCTACAATTTACACTATTTTTGAGGATAAAGAATTTAATTTATGGCTTGGAACAAAAGGAAATGGAGTTTTTAAAATAGCAGGTACAATCATTACTCAATATACCAAGAACAATGGTTTATCAAATAATACAGTATGGACAATTAATCAGGATTCTCAAGATAATATCATTTTAGGAACATCCGTAGGGCTTAATTCAATTAAAAAAGATACAATTTTAGTATCAGAAAATTGGACAATTACATCAAGTATTGAATTAAAAGATGAAATTCTTTTTTCGAATTATGCTGGATTAATATTTAGTATAAAAAATTTCTCTAATGGAAAACCTATTATTCCTTTTTATCAAAAGTTTGATGGTATTGCAATAAGATCAATACTTAAAGATTTAGAAGGAAATATTTGGTTAGGCACCGAAGCCGGATTAATTAAAATACCTCCAACTCCATTTTATAATTGGAACAAAGCTCAAAAGTTAAATGGGGATAATATTTTCTCTATAATAAATGGCAGTAATACTTTTGAATTTTGGTTCGGATCATATGGTAATGGTGCAAGTAATTTTATAAAAAATAATTCTATACACTTAATTAAATCATTTATAACTTTTAGATCAATATTAAACAAAGCTGATAAAGACAAGATAAAACTATCTAATAAAGAAAGAGATAAGATAATCTCAAGAAATTTAATTGGAAGTAATATTCTTGCATCAGTTCGTGATAATAAAAATAGAATATGGTTTGGCACTACCGTAGGCTTAAGTATTTATAACCCTATTGACAGTTTTTTTGTTCATATAACAAATGACCCTGCCGATAAAGTTTTTAAAAATGTAATTATTAACTATAAACTTCCAAATAAATATTTTAACTGTTTAACCTTAGATTATTTAGGCAATATATGGGGAGGAACAATGTCAGGTATTATAGTATTTTCTGATACTACAATAATTCAAAACAATGCTGAATTAAATAAATTAAATAATATACCTGTTTATAATATTTATCAAGATAAAAGCAAATGTTATTGGATAAGTACACAAGAAGGACTCTTCAAATATAATGGAATAACATTAAAGCATTTTACCAAAAAAGATAATTTTATTGAAAGTCAGATAAACTCTGTAACACAAGATAAACATAATAATTTATGGATAGCTTCAAAAGAAGGCATATATTGTTTTAATAATAAGACTTTTGAAAAATTCGATCATCAATTAAATGGATTAGCTTCAAATAATATTTATTTAATTATAATTGATAAAACAGGCGATTATCTTTTTATTGGCACAGAAAAAGGATTGGATAAATTAAATTTAAAAACTTATTATTCTAAAAAAGAAATAGAAATAAGGCATTATGGACAGCTTGAAGGTTTTATGGGACTTGAATGTAACCGCAATGCTTGTTATTTAGATAGCCTTGGTAGAATATGGTTTGGAACTGTGAATGGTGTTACAATGTATGACCCCGAAAAAGATGGTTTAAACACAAGAAAACCGAATACATATATTACAAATATATTAAACAATTTTCAAGCAGATTCATTATGGAAACAATACTACAGTGATTATGATAAAGTAACTGGTTTGCCAATAAATTTGGTTTTACCATACGATAAAAATCACATTACTTTTCACTTTGTTGCAAATAGCTTAAGTGCACCTGAAAAAGTTTTATATAAATATATGATGGAGGGTATTGATACTTCATGGACTCCTCCAATGGCCAGAAACGAAGCCGATTTTCCTACTCTTCCTCCAGGGAAATATACTTTTAAAGTAAAAGCTTGTAATAATGATGGCATCTGGAGCGAAGTGCCAGCAACTTATTCATTTGAAATTTCTCCTCCATGGTATTTTTCTCTTTGGTTTATTATTCCAGCAATTATTGTAATAATAATCTTGATTTTTGTTTTTATTAAATATAGAGAAGCGGCTCTTCGTCGTGATAAAATAAGACTTGAAAAAACTGTAACAGAACGCACATCAGAAGTAGTTCATCAAAAAGAAATTGTTGAACAAAAAAACAAAGATATTACTGATAGTATTAATTATGCTAAGAATATTCAGGAAGCATTGTTACCAACAAGAGCTGAAATTGGAAAACATTTTCCAGAATCGTTTATGTTATATAAGCCGCGTGACATAGTAAGCGGTGATTTCTATTGGATATCTCATCGTGGTAACAGAACATATTATGCAATTGCCGATTGTACTGGCCATGGTGTTCCAGGCGCATTTATGAGTATGCTTGGAATTGCTTTTCTTGATGAAGTTATTGGAATGAATCCAGTAATAGAATCAAATGAATTATTAAATCAATTACGTCAAAATGTAATCCTGTCTTTACGTCAAACCGGAGAGGCTGGACAGTCAAAAGATGGTATGGATATTAATCTTGTTGTTGTTGACTGGGATAAAAAGATATTGGAATACTCTGGAGCTAACAACCCGCTATATTTAATTAGAAATAGCTATTTAACAGAATACAAAGGCGACAAAATGCCAATTGGTGTTCATATTAACAAAGAACCTTTTAGTATTCATCGTATTCCTTTTTCATTAGGCGATTCAATTTATATGTTCTCTGATGGGTATGCTGATCAATTTGGAGGTCCAAATAATAAAAAATTCAAGTATAAATCTTTAAAAGAATTACTTATTAAAATAAGTAATCAACCAATGAGCGATCAAGGAAAAATACTTAACAAAACAATTGAAGAGTGGAAAGGTGATAATTCTCAACTTGATGATATTATTGTTGCAGGTGTTCATTTTGGTAAAATAACAATTAGCTTGTAGAAAACCATAAAATGCTTTTTTTTCCTAACGCAAAAATAAATATTGGTTTAAATATTTTAAATCGAAGAGACGACGGTTTTCATGACATTGAAACATTAATGATTCCTGTTGGGTTATGTGATTCTCTAGAATTTATTAAAGCCAAAGAATTTTTATTTAGCTCTTCTGGAATTGTGCTTGATGTTAATTCTGCTAATAATATTTGCACAAAGGCATATGAAATTCTGAAAAAATCGTATCCCTTAACTCTTTTGTCAATGCATTTACATAAAGCAATACCTACAGGTGCTGGGCTAGGAGGGGGTTCTGCTGATGCAGCATTTTTGTTAAAAAATTTAAACAATTATTTTAATCTTAATATTTCTAATATTGAACTTCAAAATTTTGCAAAAGTTTTAGGAAGCGACTGTCCTTTTTTTATTAAAAATAAACCTAGCTTAGCTTTTGGTAGAGGTGAAATATTAGAAACTTTTGACATTGATTTAAGCAATTATAAAATTGTTATTGTTCATCTTGGAATACATGTAAACACAGCATGGGCATATAAGAATTCTAAACCAGATTCAAGTAGATCTACTTTAAAATCAATTCTTACATCTCAACCAATAGCAAATTGGAAAAATACAATATATAATGATTTTGAAAATATTATATTTCCATTATATCCAGAGATAAAAGAGCTAAAAGACAAAATGTATAATCTTGGAGCAATATATGCATCAATGACAGGAAGCGGCTCTGCAGTTTTTGGAATATTCGAAGAAAATAAAATAGACTTTACCGAACATTTTTCTTGCTTTGTGTGGCAAGGAAAAACTATAAACTAATAAAAATATTATTAAACAGGTCACTCTGAGGTTCTCGAAGAGTGACTGTCATCCTTTGAGAACCTCAGGATGGACTAAAAACACTTGCATCAAGGATCTATAGCCCCCTCATAGATATCAATTGACTCTAAAAACTCAATATTATTTAAAATATATTCGTGAGCAGGTAGCGGTTTTGGTAAAGTTATATCTTGTAAAAGTCTAGTATTATCGAAAACCTGACCTAATTCAATAAAATCAAAATATGGTTCCAATCCAGCAAAAAGAATTCTAAGTCTGCCTTTTTCGGTTAAAATTGATTCCCAATATTCCAAATGGTTTGGATAATTTACTAAATCACCTATATCTTCGTTTCTTCCTTTTGCCCAAAATCTCATATTATTAGCAAGTTTCCTTTGAACAAATTCATGAGATGGTTTATCAGGGAAGTATGATTCTATTTTATGGCAACATAATTCGCTGTCAGTAGCAGAATCAACACCTGCCGAAACATGATAAACACTATATGATCTGTTTTTTACAAATAATAATTCTGTTATTGCATTTGCTGCATAATCAACAGGAATAATATCAATTTTTGAATGTTTATTAACTGGAATTAACCTTAAATAATTAAAAGCAGCTAATGTCCATAGAATTACAGAAGATCTTGGAATTGCATTAACGCTATCACCCATAATTATTGAAGGACGTACAACTAATATTTTTTCTTGAGGTAAAAATTTATCAAGCATCATTTCACCCATCATTTTAGTATAAGTATATGTAACTAAATGATGTGCAAGAGTATTTGGTGATTCTTCCTCTTTAATTATTTTGTCTTTGTTATCTTTTCCACAAATTGTTGCTGTTCCTATGTAGCAAAATGTCGACAAGTTTTTTAATTCTTTAGCCCATGTTAAAACATGCTCTAACCCATTAATGTTAACTTTTTTAACCTGATCGTCACAATTCTTAGAGAATGAGGTATTTGCAGCAGAGTGAACAATTAAATTGATATCTTCTAATTCTTTAATTGCAGAAAGTTTTGCTTTTAAATCGTCGTCTAAAAGATTTGCAATTACAGGAATAATTTTCTCAGGTTGATATATATCATTATGAAGATCAAAGACATGTTTAAGTCTATTGTTAGCTTCTTCATTGCTTTTTGCCCTAACAAGGCAATATATCTTTTTTATATCATTGCGCTTTGACAATGTAATAAGTAACTCTCCGCCTAGAAACCCTGTTGCGCCAGTAAGAAATAAATTCATTATTTATATTTTATTCAAGAATTCAAAATTTTCTGCAATTATAAGTAAAATTGAAATAAATCTAGCATGGTAGCAACACAAGACTGAAGATTTATATCAACAATGCGCACTTAAACGATTATTGTTCAAATGTTTATTGTATTTACAAAATTGTGACCCCGGCGGGATTCAAACCCACGACCTTCAGAACCGGAATCTGACGTTCTATTCAGCTGAACTACGAGGCCAATAAGTTTGCAAAAATAGAAAATAATTTAGTTAAGTCTAAAATATTAGCTTTTATTAAGAGTTTAATAATTATTACAATCTAAAGTGTTTAACTTTGCTAAAAAAACATATGTTTAAACTTACATTTATATTTACATTATTAAGTTTTGCTACTATTGCACAAATAAAATATGATCAATATTTTACTTCAAAAACTTTACGAATTGATTTTTATGAAATTGGAAATACTACAGAAAGAAAAGTAGTTTTTGAGCTTGCAAAACAAGAACAATTTTGGGCTGGGTCAAAAATAAATCTTATTGACACATTTAATTATGGTGAATATATATATCTAGTATATGATTCAACTTCATCGAAATTAATTTACTCGAAAGGGTATTGCACTTTATTTCAGGAATGGAAAGCAACAGCCGAAGCAAAAAATGAAACGCGTTCTTTTTACGAAACTGCAACTATGCCTTTTCCAATAAAAACTATAAAATTTGAAATTCAGGCAAGAAATAAGAATATGGAATTTGAAACCATATTTACAAAATACATTAATCCTAAAGAAAGATTTTTAAATCCAGAAAACCCTAAGAGATATAATTGGTATTACGTTCAGAAAAATGGAGACTACAGCCAAAAAGTTGATGTAGTATTTATTCCTGATGGCTACACTAAAGAAGAAATGAAAAAGTTTCGCGAAGATGCAAAGCGTTTTACTGGCTATTTATTTAACACAACTCCTTTTAAAGAAAATAAAAATAAGTTTAATGTTTTAGCAATTGAAGCAATATCAGAAGAAAGCGGAACCGATTTCCCTGGTGAAAATATTTGGAAAAACACAGTTGTAAATTCAAATTTTTATACATTTAATTCCGACAGATATTTAACAACAAGTGATATTAAATCAATGCGCAATATTGCCTCATTGGTTCCGTATGATAATATTATAGTTTTAGTAAATTCTAAAACATACGGTGGCGGTGGTATTTATAATTTTTTCTCTGTAGTTTCAAGTGATAATATGTTTTCGGAATATGTAAATGTTCATGAATTCGGACATGCTTTTGCCGGATTAGGTGATGAATACTACGATTCAGATGTAGCTGTAGAAAATTATTATTCATTTGAAAAAGAGCCCTGGGAACCAAATATTAGTAATTTGAAAAACTTCGCAACAAAGTGGAAAGATTTAATTGAAAAAGATATTCCGGTTCCAACTCCTGCTACCGAAAAGTATTTTAAAAAGGTTGGGGCATTTGAAGGTGCTGGCTATTCTGCAAAAGGGTTATATCGCCCGGCTTACGATTGCACTATGAAATCGGTATCTGTAAATAATTTCTGTCCCGTTTGTAAAAGAGCTATACAACAAATGATAGATTATTATTCGAAGTAAAAAGAATACTTTTTATTTATTAAAATATTGTAATTTGGAATAAATAATTTATCTTTAATAAATTTCATTGATAATGAAAAAATCTCTAAGTCACGCAGAGTCTCCTGAAATGGACTCTGCGCATAACAAATACAAATAATTCTGAATGTTGTTAATAGAGACTCTGAGGAAAACGTAATATATGAGGAAGCCTAATGTTAAAGAGTAATTTTTAATTATTTCTTGGAATTTGTATCAAGTCACACAGAGTCTACTGAAAGGGACTCTGTGCAAAAATAACTAAATACATTTTTTTCTCAGAGTCCTTATTAAGAAATTAAATTCTGTTTTTGAATATTGTTAGTAGAGACTCTGAGGAGCATGAATATATTTTATATTGTTACAGGCTCAATTCCTTTATCTCTGGCAATCTGAAATAAATATTGTAAAACAGCTTCTCTTTCGTTAGAAACTAGTCCATCAAGAATAGCATCTTTAATTTCATTTTTTAAATCGCCAACTATTTTGCAAGGTGGTAAATTAAAAATATGCATTATTTCTTCACCGGTAACTGGTGGTTGCATATTTCTGATTCTATCTTTTTCTTCAACTTCTTTTAGCTTTTTTCTTACTAATTTAAAATTACTCAAGTATAATTTTACTTTCTTTTCATTTTTTGAGGTAATGTCGGCTTCGGCCAATTGCATTAAATCTTCAATATTTTCTCCTGCCTCAAATAACAACCTGCGCACAGCAGAATCGGTAACAACTTCGTGAACCAAAGCAATAGGTCGCAAATGAAGGTTTACCATTTTCTGAACATATTTCAATTTTTCATTTAAAGGCAAACGCAATTTTCTAAAAATTTCTTCTACCATTTTTGCACCAACAACCTCGTGACCATGGAAAGTCCAGCCATTCTCTTTATTAAAATGTTTTGTTGCTGGCTTCCCAATATCATGAAGCAAAGCCGACCATCTAAGCCATAAATCTGAAGAAATTAAACTAATCTGATCAACTACTTGAAGCGTATGTGCAAAATTATCTTTATGCATTTTACCTTCAACATTTTCTACACCTTTTAAATGAATTAACTGAGGAAAAAATAATTCCAAAAGCCCAGTTTCCTCAAGCATTTCGATACCAATTGAAGGTTTTGGAGAAAGTAAAATTTTATTAAACTCATCAATTATTCGCTCGCTTGATACAATTTCCAATCTATTTGCATTTACAGTAATAGCTTTATAAGTTTCATCAAAAATTTTAAAACCAAGCTGAGAAGCAAAACGAATAGCTCTAATCATTCTTAATGGATCATCAGAAAAAGTAATTCCTGGCTCAAGTGGAGTTCGAATAATTCTGTTCTCAATATCATTAAGTCCATTAAAAGAGTCTAATACAACTCCATAATCTTCTTTGCTTAGAGAAATTGCTAACGCGTTTATTGTAAAGTCACGTCTTAACTGATCATCAGAAAGACTACCATTTTCAACAATTGGTTTTCTAGAGTTACGATCATAACTTTCTTTTCTTGCACCTACAAATTCTATATCTACATCGCCAAAATTTATTTGAGCAGTTCCATAAGTTTTGAAAATAGCTACCTTTTTTATTCCCAGAATATTAGCAACAGTTCTTGCTAGTTCGATACCGCTTCCCACTGCCACAATGTCAATGTCTTTTGAGTTTCTGCCAATAATTGAATCGCGTACATAACCTCCAACAACAAATGCTTTAATATTCAATTCGGCAGCAGCTAACGAAATAGTTTCAAATATTTTATCTTCTAAATTAATTTTCATTTCTGTATAATCTGACTAAAATATAATCGTACAAAATTACTATTAATGTCAGTAAAATAAAGTTTTTTGTGACAAATAGACTTATGCATATAATTTGATATATGTTTTTAGTAAAATAATTATCTTTGAATAAACTTAAAAATTAAATTATGTTAGAACATTTAACAATGGAAACTTTTAAAGAAAAAGTTTTCAATTATGAAGAAAATAAAGATTGGAAATTTATTGGCGATAAACCATGTGTTATAGATTTTTATGCCGATTGGTGTGCACCTTGTAAAATGGTAGCTCCAATTCTTGAAGAGCTTGGAACAGAATATACCGGCAAGTTGAATATATACAAAGTGGATACAGAAGATCAGCAAGAATTAGCTTCTATTTTTGGAATAAGAAGTATTCCTTCAATATTATTTATCCCAATGGAAGGACAACCACAAATGTCGGCTGGTGCTATGCCTAAAGAATCTTTTGTTAAAGCTTTTGATGAAATATTGGGTGTGAAGAAATAATCTTCTTTGTTGGAGATAACTCCAACAAAGGCGAAAAACAACTTCAACAAAGGCGCAACATTTAAGTCGAATATTTTTATTCGACTTTTTTTTTCACAGCCCTTGTTGGAGTTATCTCCAACAAGATTTTTTGTACTTTCATACTTTAAATAGTATTACTATCAGATAAATGTTTAAAATTTACCAAAATACCTTTTTCTTAACAGCCACAATTAATGATTGGAAACCTTTATTAATTAATGACGAATACAAAAATATTGTTTTAAGTTCCTTAAGATTTCTAGTAAATGAGCAAAGAGTGAAAATTTTTGGCTTTGTTATAATGCCAAATCATATCCATCTAATATGGCACATTTCAAATGAAATAACAAAAAATCATACTCAGGGCAGTCTTTTAAGGTTTACGGCTCAACAATTAAAATTTGAATTAATTAAAAATGCACCATTATTTTTAGAAGAATTCAAAGTCAATTTAAAAGACAGAAAATATCAATTATGGAAACGAAATCCCTTATCAATAGAAATTTATACTGATGCAATTCTTGAACAAAAACTTAATTATGTTCATAATAATCCATTAAGCAAAAAATGGAATCTAGCTTTACAGCCAAAAGATTACTTTTATAGTTCTGCATTATTTTATGAGACAGGAATTGATAACTTTGGTTTTTTGTCAAATTATATATTGGAATAAAATTCTTTGTTGGAGATAACTCCAACAAAGGCGAAAAATACTAAAAACTAAATAATGAACGTTGAACAAAACAATTTATATCTTTGAAAAAAATCACAGAAATTGAATTTTAAGAAACAAATAACCAATATTTCATCGCTACAGTTTTTTCAGCTATTCAGGTTTGGAATATTGTTTCTGGTAAGTATTTGTTTTGCAAAAAGCCACTTAAGTACTGCAGAAATTGGAATTTACGAAAAACTGATTTTTCTTTCCGGAGCAATAAGCTTTTTCTGGGTAAACGGATTAATTCAGTCCTTACTTCCATTATATAACAATAACAAGACATTTAAATCCTCAGAACAATCACCATTATTATTTAATGCACTTATTATTTCTGTTGCATTTAGTCTATTAATTGCCTTTATTTTATTGTTAACTGAAAAAACCAGTGCTACTTTTTTAATATCTGCCTCTGAAATACCATATAAGTGGCTATTTATAGCATTTTTCACTATTTCAACACCAGCATTTTTATTAGAGTATGTTTATTTGTTATTAAAAAGACCATATTCTATTATTTATTACAGCATATTAACTTTTAGTTTACAATTTCTGGCCGTTGTTGTACCTGTTTGGTTAGGTTATGGTATTGAATCAAGCTTGTATGGATTAATTGCAATTTCAAGTTTAAGGTTTATATGGTTAGTAGTTCTTATTTTAAAGAACTCTAAACCAATTATTTCTTTACAATTTATAAAAGAGCATTTAACATTAGCATTGCCATTAATTGCAGGAGCGCTTATAAGTGGCTCTATGCCATACGTTGATGGGATAATTGTATCGGCGCATTTCGATGATGCTACTTTTGCCATTTACAGATATGGTGCTCGTGAATTACCATTAGCTATGCTTTTAGCAAATGCATTTAGTAATGCAATGATTCCAGAGATTTCAGAACATTCGAATCTTAAATTAGCTCTAGTAAGCCTAAAAGAGAAATCGACCAGACTAATGCATTTCCTTTTTCCATTAAGTATTTTACTAATTATCGTAAGTCGGTGGCTTTATCCAATAATTTTTAATCCTGCTTTTATTGATGGCGCAGGAGTATTTAATGTTTTTCTACTTCTGGTAATTACACGATTAGTGTTTCCTCAAACTATTCTTTTAGGTCTGAAAAAGACAAAAATATTACTGATAGTTTCAATTATCGAATTTTCGCTAAAGCTTGCATTTAGCTTATGGCTAGCTATTCCTTTTGGTATTGTTGGAGTTGCACTTGGAACCTTGATTGCATTTGTAGCCGAAAGAATTATTCTGATTACGATAAATTACAATTACTTAAAAATTAAACCTGCAGAATATATTGATGTAAAATGGCTATTTCTTTACTCCGCAATAATACTGATAGTCTACTTCTTAGTAGAAAGAAATTTTTACTTTTTATAAAATTCGTCAGATTGTTTGGGATTTTGAAAATGAAATTGTAATTTTGCAGTCCGAATTAAAAAACTAGAATTGTAAATTTTCCATTATGAAAAAAGATATCCATCCAGCAGCTTACAGACTTGTAGCATTCAAAGATATGTCAAACGAGCATACTTTTATTACAAAATCTTGCACACAAACAAAAGAAACTATTGAAATTGAAGGCGTTACATACCCTTTAATTAAAGTTGAAATTTCAAACACTTCTCATCCATTTTATACTGGTAAAATGAAATTGGTTGATACAGCAGGTCGTATCGATAAATTCCGTAACCGTTATACAAAAAAAGACGAGAAGAAAGTTGAAGAGAAAGCAGCAGAATAATTCTGAATATAATATAAATGAAAAAAGCCCCAATCGGGGCTTTTTTCATTTTATTACCTTTAACCATTTAAAAAAAATCTTCAGAAGAATGGGTAAAGTATTGTAAAATGTTAACTGAACTTTTACTGTTTATTAAGTAGGAGAGTTGTTTTACTTAAGAAATGAAGTATTAAGACCGTTGCAATGTAAATTGTTCGTAAAATAGTTGATAACTAACTGTATGTCAGAAATATATCTCGAATGTTTTTATTATATTCGTGTATGAAAAACGAAAAACAAGTAGGATTTGCAGACTTAGCGGTTGTAGGCCG
>CAIQJL010000075.1 GCA_903872185.1 uncultured Bacteroidota bacterium
GGAGTCAGGTAGTGAAGCAAGCTGATGCCGACGATACATCCTGTCAGGGTCAATATTCGGGTAATAGTTGTTTCCATTATTAATCCTGTAGGGGGGCAGCGCCCTGTTCCTTGAGGATGCCTGGCGAGGGTGGGATTCGAACAATAGTTTAAGTATTATTATAAAATACTTTTGTAATCGGTATTGAAAAAAATACCCCCAAAAATACCACCAAAACAGTTCTGTTGCTCAGTTCGAGTCCTTAAAATAATTGCACTACCTGCATTTTTTGTAGGCTGATTGTATGTGTTGATACCTTTTCGCTTGCCTGCATTGCTTAGTCTTGCGCATCCGTCACCCCGCCCGCGCCTAAATTCGTCACGCCACCCGTGCCCCTCACTCTCGAAAACCGAGCCATTCCTGCCGAACACATCCCAGGCCTCGAATTTGCCGACTACCTTTTGGACGTACACTATCCGCTATTATGAGCGCAAAAAACGGTAAATCTTTTACTGATCCTTTCTTTTTGTCCTGTGTTAGCAATATCTTGGAAATAATACAAACAGGAGTCACTGTTTCGGATTGTTGAAGGTCGAGGCAGAGCCGCAGTCATCAGGTATCTTCGTTCTTTTAAAGAGAGGAACTGTCTGCTTTTTCAGAATTAGGCAGATCAGTCCAAACAATGTTAGGCGTATATCAGCCAAGCACAGCAATTTTTTGCAAAAATATATTTGACGACAGTCAGGCCTATATGACTGGATTGGCTCTGTAAAATTTTTTTTATAAGGTGGATATACAACTTACCGGAAACATTAAAAAGATTTACACGCATAATATTAACATTTAAAATAAATATCATGAGAATGAAATTAATTTTTCTATTAATGTTTAGCATGATTTTTTTAGCCAGTTGCAATAACGGGAGAAAAAAAGAAAGCAAAGGTTTAGAAGTAAAAGAAATAGCTATACTTAAGTATGTTACTCATCCTGCCTTAGACGAATTAGAAAGTGCATATGTGAGTCGACTAGATAGTTTATTAAAAAGTAACGATTCCTTGAAGAACTACTATATAAAAAAGTACAACGCTAATGCAAGCAGTACATCTGCCAATACAATAGCAAAATCATTTGAGCATAAAAATATGGCTCTAATATTAACAATTGCGACGCCTGCTGCAATTGAAGTTGCCAATATACCTTCCGATATTTATCATATATATGGCGCTGTTGCTGACCCAATTGGGGCGAAAATCATCCCTTCAAAAAGGTCGACTGGTATTCAAAATTCAGGTGAATCTATAATAAGAGAAGCATTGGTCTTTATTAAAGCTACTTTTGGTCAAAAGGTAAAAATAGGGACAATTTATAATCCAAAAGAACAAAATTCAATTTATGTGCAAAGTTTAATTAAAAGGATTGGGCGTGAATTAGGGTTAAGTATAAGGCAGGTAACAACAGAGAGTACAAGTCAACTAAATGGTATTACTAATTCACTTTGCAATGAAGTAGATGTTATATATTCAGCTAATGACAATACAGTTAATTCAGGGGTGACAACCATTACTTCTGTAACATCAAGGTATAATAAACCATTTATTATTGGTGATTTAAGTACTCTAAAGAATGGTGCTTTATTTGCGATTGGCTTAAAATATAGTACAATGGGTTACGACTTAGCAGAAATGTCTTATAAAGTCCTCCTTGAAAAATCTATTAAATCTTTCCCGCCACAAGGGCCGCCTAAGCCAGAAATATGGATTAATGAAAAGGTCAGAAAAGAATTAAGGTTTAACCTAAATGATAGTATTAAAGTCAACTTTAATATCAAAGTAAAATAATGGATATTTCATACTTTACTTCAGTTGTTACCGGTATAATTTTCGGAATTGGAGCTATTGGTTTAAGTATGATTTATAAATACCTAAAATTCCCTGATTTCACTACCATTATTTCACTCTCAATAGGGTCGGCTGTAATGGCGGTTGTTTCTCCTGTAAGTATTTTACTTGCAATTTTTTTAGGCATAGTAGCTGGTGGATTTCTTGGGTTCATCACATACCTTCAAATTAGATATTTAGAAGTTAATGAGATGTTGGCGGGCATAATTACCAGTGTGGGCGCAGTTTCTATAGTTTACTTGATTACCGACGGCCAAGCTATTGTCCCATCAAATGAAAAAATAATATATATTTTTCATCAAATTCTTTCTCCCGAATTTAGTTGGTGGAATATTGTTAAAATTGGAATAGTTGGCATCTTAATTAGTTTCTTGGTTTCAAGTATTTTTAATACTAGATATGGGTTATCTATATTAGGGATGTTAGGTTCAAAAAACTATGTAAAAAATCGACATAGAAATAAGGAGAAAGCAACTATACTTATATTGTTACTTGGTAACGGTATAATAAGTTTTGCAGGTTCACTACTTACTATTCAAGCTGGAAATTTTAATATAAGTGGGACTCCTGATTTTCTTGTAACAGCTTTAAGTGGTTATGTTATATCAACATTTTTAATAAATATATTGTCGGGTGAGAAAAGTTTCTATCATTTTCAAAAGGAAAGTAAGCCGTCTGGAAGGTATTGTTTTAAAATAATTTACCTATTACAAACGCCTTTAAATAAAAACGATGAAGAACCAATTAAAATATTTTGGTTTTTGAATTTCATTATTTTGGGGACTGTAATTGTTAATTGGATTTTTCAATATATTGATTCAAATTATAGTGATAATAACAGGGTTTCATATCTTTATAAGGCAGGTGTTTTTCTTTTTTTTATTTTCTTAGGGAAAATTGAAAAATTAATTTCAAGTAAATAGTAAAATGGCAGGTTACGATATTAATATTTCAAATTTAAAGTTTAATCCACCAAAAGGTAATAAAAAAGGTGTTTTAAGGGATGTTTCATTCAAAATAAATAATGGTGAATTTGTGTCATTTATTGGTAGAAATGGACATGGTAAATCCTCAATATTTAAAGCGATTTCTGGGGAGTTAAATTATGTTGAAGGTACTGTTAAAGTTGGTAATTGCATTATTGATCAGCCAATTTATAAGCTATGTGATGGGGTTGGTATTGTTCATCAATATGTACAGGATGACATAATTCCAGAATTATCAATTCTGAAAAATATACAAATTAGATTATCTAATTGTAATGATAAAAAAATTAGAGGACAAGTAACTGAAACTAACTGGAAACCAAAATTAAATGCAAGATTATCAGAGTTTTTAAGTTCTGATGATTTTACTCCAACAAATGAGACTTTAGTGGATGATTTGTCGGGTGGTCAAAGGCAATTATTAAATGTGTTAATCTCGATTGAATTTGAACATTCTCCAAGTATCGGTTGCAAATTATTGTTACTTGATGAGCATTTGACGAGTTTAGATAAGGTTATCCAAAAAAAAGTTATGTTGTTAATAGATAAACTTGCCAAAAGAAATTGTGAAAAACCAACAATTCTAATGATAACACATGATTTTGAACATGCATTAGAGTATTCGGATTCAATTATTGTAATTTTTGAAGGCTCTGTTAAAGAGATAATTACGAAAAACGAAACCGATAAATGGAATATGGAATATTTAAATAGTGCGCTATAATGAAGAAAATTGGAATAATTGGAGTAGGTAAAATTGGAAGCCAATTAGCTTTTGAAATCTTAAAAGATGATTTTGTTTCAGAAATTCAAATTTTTAACAGAAATATAAATAAATCAAAAGCCTTGATTCTGTCTTTTGAAATAGCTGCATTACAATATGATAAAAATATTTTAATAAAAGAATTTGACTTTAAAAATATTAACTCATTAGATTTGGTAGTTGTCTCTATTAAAGACTCGTATGACCCAAGAATAAAATTAAGTCAAAATGAATTTCCTGATTGGTTTCCTAAAAACCTAAGATACTGTGGTTTTTATGATGACTTTCCGATTATAAAATCAATAACAAAAAAAATTTCTGAATACACAGGAGTTGTTGCTGTTATTACTAATCCCGTTGAGTTGATGACTAAATATATTGCAGATAATATCAAATCAAAACATGTTTTTGGATTAGGTTCTTCTGTAGATAGTTCTAGGATGAGCTTTGCACTTAGTAAATACTTCGACACAAAGATTTGTTCTACTAAATTACTTCTTTACGGAGAGCATGGGAACAATTTATTTACTATATCAAATTTATTGCCGGATGAATTAAAAAAAAGTATTTATTCAGATGCAATCAGTAAGGCAAGCACTATTGGTTTTGAACTAGTTAAAAAAATTGGATACACACTTTTTGATTGTATACCAACTTTTTTAGAAGACCTAAAATGGCTTCTCGGAATTATCAAAAACAATGAGTTTCGTTCTTTTTCTTATCCGTACTCTAATCTGGTGCTTTCTCAACCAATATCTTTTGATAAAGAAAAAAAAGAGTTTAATCTATTTGTTAATTACACAATTGATGAATCTAATAATATATCAGAAATAAATCAAAATTTAATTAGTTTATACGATAAATTGAATTATGAATCAAACGCAGCCGTTAACAAGGTTTCGTAGTAATATGGGTTTCAGTGGTAATTCAACAGTTCTACTCCGCTCAAACTTCGGTGTTGTTAGACAGGAAAGTCGCCAGCAAACCCTTACTATATATAGCTTCAACCCTTGCAGGTTAAATCATCATGCCCGCCCGCCGCTACTTCGACTTTGACCATCTGCCCAGGTAGAAACCCTGCTACCGCATAGCCCGCTGGCTCCAGGACGAAGGCATCCAAAACATCCCCAACCAACTCAGAACCCTCAACCAGCAAACCTCCAGCCCCTTGGACGACGAAGAAATAACCCACCTCATCCGCCGCTTCCAAAACTGACGAGAGACACCAGACCCCGCTCTACTATCCACGAAAACCGAGCCACCCCAGCCGACCGAACCAAGGCATCGATCTCGCCGACTACCTCCTCGACGTACTATCCGCCATTATGAACAAAAAAACCGGTAATTCTTTTGCTGCTCCTTTCTTATTCTCCTGTTTCAGCAATATCTTGACTGTAGATAAGAACGCAAAAGGGATAGGCTGGCCCGACTTGATGAAGGCCGAACCAGAACAGCAATCAGTATGTACCTAAGCGCTCACCAGAAATTGATTCCGTAATAAAACAAGGAACAACACTCAACGCCCAAACAAAAACAACTTGAGATGGCGGAATGACTTATTCCTAAACTGAGCTATTCGAAAAACGGTACCTCTTTCAAGGACAGAAATACAAAAAAGAAAGGCAACAAAGCAAAATTATAGCTTTACAGCTTTCATAATCTGGATTTTATACTCAAAAAAGATTACTCCAGAACAAA
>CAIQJL010000076.1 GCA_903872185.1 uncultured Bacteroidota bacterium
AAGATTTTTCTCATAATTATTTATTTTAGGTTTATAAGTTTTTTCAAAGATATTAAAATATTTAGATTTACAAATAATATTTTTGATTATTTCTGAATTAAAATTTTCTTTACAATTCTTATATTATCATTATCAATTGTAAGAAAATATATACCATTTGAAAATTCTGAAATATTAATCTCCTTTTGCACAGTATTACTTTCAATCAAAATATTTTCACGATAAATTTCTTTTCCTAAAATATTATTAAGAATATATTTACATTTTCCATTTTTTAAATCACTTATAACAATATTCAATATATCTTTAGCAGGATTAGGTGAAACACAAATTTTATCAGAATTTAGATTATCATAAATACTTGACGCAGCAACCATTGTAAATACTTGCGAACAAGTTAGGCCATTATAAGTTGCTTGAAAAGTATAATTTCCTGGTGTTGCCGGAAGATGTTTAGACCACCCCCAGTAACTTGTTTTGTATAATGCTGTAGGGCTATATGTCCAACTATTAAATATTGTACTATTTGGGTTTAAAATCTTTAAATCAACAGTTGCACCAACAGGAATATTTCTCATAAAAAGATAAAACTTTGCATAATCGGGAGCTAAACCTGGTCCCTGAAAAGGTATTGTGTATGTTGTGCTTTCATTTGTTGTTTCAGTGGTTGGACAACCCGGAAAAGTCACATCTGTAATGTGAACAGAAGCTTTTAAAATACCAGGTTCTGCATATTGTTTCTGAACTGCCCACCAAGAATTTGCATTTAATGTATTACATGTTCCCGAAAATGGATCGTTATAAGTTGAACTAGTTGCTCCAGTCCATACTTCAAAATGAAGATGTGGTCCGGATGAGCTGCCAGAACTTCCAATAACACCCAAATATTCACCAACCACAACAGTTTGTCCAATTGCTTTTGTTGTTACCGAGCCCGATTTCATATGCCAGTATAATGCACGCGTGCCATCTGAATGTTGAATAATAACATAGTTTGCAGGTAAAGTATTAGAAGCGCAGTTCCTGTCAAAATTCCCATCTGCTTTATCTAAGATAATTCCTGGTGCAGCTGCAATAATTTCAACCTGACTGTTATCCATTTTATAAAAACTAAATGGCCAGGTAAAAATATCAGTTCCTTTATGTCCATCATATGATACAGTTCCACAATTATAATCTTGAAAAACACCAGTAGCTATATTTTGATCAACATGAGCACTTATTGCATAATAGCCACAATCGGTAAAACCAGCTGCTGCTCTAACCGGCCAACTTAAAGAAACAGATTGAATATTTTTTTCATTTTTATCTAAACCCAATAAATTAAAGTTTTTTGCACATCTTTTTTCAATCGACAAATATTCTGTGTCTGTTATTTCAGGATTATTTGCATCATATGTACCAATCACATATTCACTTCCAGTTCCTGTTTTTTCAATATTAACAATTTGTGATATTGACAAATATGGCACTAAAAAAAAGGCTGCTAATGCAGAAATCGCAATTATATTTTTCATCTGATAATTATTTTAAAATAGAATTTCTATAATAAGACGTTATGCTTTATATTTGGTTGCCTTTAATAATATATCAAGCGAAGACGCTTGATATATTATTATTTTACTTCCATCAGAGTCTCCTGAAAGGGACTCTGAGAATGAATTACCCACCTATAACATTAAACAAATTATTATTGCTATATGTACCACATTTAGGCTTTACTTCCATCAGAGTCTCCTGAAAGGGACTCTGAGAATGAATTACCCACCTATAACATTAAACAAATTATTATTGCTATATGTACCACATTTAGGCTTATTTTCAAGAGCTAATTGTATAGTTTTATCAATGCCCAATTCCCTTACATTATACGCAATATCATTAAACAAACAAGGTCTTAAATAACCATCGCTTGATAAACGTAATTTGTTACACACTTTACAATCCCCGCCTGTTCCACCCTCTACAACAGAAAACTCGCCAGTTTTTAAATTCATTTGATGAATAAATCTTACTATTAATCCATTTGCATCGCAATATTCTTTTACCTCTTTTGCATCTGGTTCATTCTGCGATTTTTCTATTACACAATTTATTTTTATTGGACTAAGTCCGGCTTCTTGAGCTGCCTTTATCCCTTCCAGCACTTTAGTTATATCGCCTCCTCTTGTAATATCTTTAAATTTATTTGAATCTAAAGTATCTAAACTAATATTCACTCTTTTTAACCCGGCTTCAAATAATGGTTTTGCAAATTCTTTTAAAAGCAATGCATTTGTAGTAAGAGACAAATCTTGAAGTTCTTTTATTTGCGATAACAATCTGATTAATTCAACAATATTTTTTCTAATCAGCGGCTCTCCACCTGTAATTCTGACTTTATTAATCCCATAATTTACAGCAACTTTTGTAAACTCATAAATTTCTTCAAAAGTTAAAATATCACTGTGATTAATAAGTTTTACGCCACCTTCGGGCATACAATACTTACAGCGAAGATTACAACGATCAGTTACAGAAATTCTTAAATAATGAATATCTCTGTTATATTTGTCTAACATTTACTAAATCTCCTTTTTTTAATTCAAAAACATCAATGCTTATTGGAAATATAACATCTGCTTCACATATTGATGAAACATGAGCAGATCCATGAAATTCCACAGGAACAACTTCTCCCTGATTATTTATTGTAGAAGGTAACCAAAGCATTACTTCAGCCTTTGCTCTTTTAAAATCGACACCTATAGGCAAAAAAACATTTTTTGGATTTTCATTTGATCCCATCATTTTTTGTAGAAATGGTTTTAATAAAATCTCGAAAAGCACAAATGATGATACAGGATTACCAGGCAATCCAAATACAAATGCATTTAGGTGAATACCAAAAACAGTAGGCTTACCAGGTCTGATTTTAATTTTTTCAAATATTAAATCAACTTTATTTTGCTTTAAAATTTTAGGCACATAATCAAAATCACCCATCGAAACACCACCGGTTAATATAACAACATCGTTTTCTGAAATAGCTTTTTTTATTGCTAAATCAATTTTTTCTTCCGAATCTTCAATTATTCCAAAATATACAGGAATAGCATTAGCTTTTTGAACCTGAGAATATAATTGCCATGCATTAGAATTTCTTATTTGTCCTAAAGCAGGAATAGAATCAGGCTCAACAAGCTCACTACCTGTAGTTAAAATAGCAACTTTAGGTTGCTTATAAACCATTAGCTCAGGGTATCCAACTGAAGCAATTAGTGCAATATGTTGTGGTTTAATTGTCAACCCTTTTTTTAATAAAACTGAATCTTTTTTTATGTCTTCTGCTTTATATGCTACATTAACTCCAGTTTTTTCAAAAGTAAATTTAATGTGATTACTATCAATTTCTTTTGTATGCTCTACCATTAAAACACAATCAGCTCCTACGGGTAACATTGCCCCTGTCATTATTTTAGAACATTGATTATGCAATATGTTATTTACAGGAACATCACCAGCAGCAATGGTTTCAATTACTTCTAATAAATTATGAATATCAGAAATCATACAAGCATATCCGTCAACGGCTGATTTATTAAAAGGAGGCATATCCATATCAGCAATAATATCCTGAGCTAAAATTCTATTTAAAGAATCTAACAATTTAACTTTTTCTGTACCAATAACTTTAGCCTTTTCTAAAACAATTTTTAGAGCATCTTCGAATAGTATCATTTCTGAAAATAAATATTTACAAAATTAACTAATTTTAAGCTATATATTAAACACTTTTTTAATATCTTTGATGTCGGTTTATTTATTTTAAACAATTTAACTATTTGTTTTTAAATAGTTAAATTTAAACAACATAAAACATGATAACAAATCTGGTATTATTAGGAATGTTTGGTGGACAAGAAATTATTATCATTTTAATAATTGTTTTGCTTCTTTTTGGTGGCACAAAAATTCCTCAACTTATGCGTGGGCTTGGTAGAGGAATGAATGAATTTAAGAAAGCAAAAGATGGTGTTTATGATGATTTAGACATAAACGACACCAAATCGACTAAAACTAACAAAAACAATTCTACAAAATCAGAAGAAGATAACAAATAGAAAAATATTGCTATTCGATTTATTTCACACAATTAGAATTGATTAATAGCGGTTTACACTATATCTTATGTTTAGATTTCTATTTGGATTATTTAAAACTAAAGAACAAGATTCAACCTTTTGGACTCACATTGATGAATTAAGAAAATATCTTTTTCGTTCAATAATCGTGATATTGGTATTTGCAATTATTGCATTTTTATATAAAGACTTTATATTTAATACTATTATTCTTTTACCTAGCGATACAAAATTTATCACTTACAGAGCTTTTTGCAAAATTGGAACTTTGCTAAATTTTGATGGATTCTGTTTTCAGCCATATCGTTTAGATTTAATAAATACTGAAATTGGTGGACAGTTTAGGTATCACTTGTTAATTTCAACAATTGCAGGAATAATAATTGCTTTTCCTTATATTGTATGGCAATTATGGCTATTTATTAAACCCGCACTTAGCGAAAAAGAGTTGAAGTCGTCAAGGGGTATTATAATTTATATTTCTACTCTATTTATATTTGGAATTTTATTTGGATATTTTTTAATATGTCCACTAACTATAAATTTTCTAGCAACTTACGAATTAAGTGCAAATATTAAAAATTTAATTTCTATTGGTTCATATATTTCAATTTTATCTATTTTAACTTTATCAATGGGATTAGTATTTGAATTACCAGTTCTAATATATTTTTTAACTAAAATAGGATTGTTATCTTCTTTATTTTTGAGAAAACACAGAAAACATGCAATTGTAATAATTGCAATATTAGCAGCATTTATAACACCTTCGGGCGATGCATTTAGTATGCTCTTAGTTGGTTTTCCAATATGGATGCTGTTTGAAATAAGTATTTTTGTAAGTAGAAAAGTTGAAAGAAACAGAAAAGAAATTTAGACTAATTTCCACTGATTTTCGCTTATTACAATTTTATTATTTAGCTTTAAAAGCTCTTCATCAAGTTTGCCTTCCTCAACTGTAACAATAATATCTGCATTATTTTTGTTTGAAATTTTAATGCTATCCTGATCATTGTTATATACAGATTCAATAAAAATAAATAATCCTGGTTTAAATATTCGGCCTAAAATTCCCGATTCAGAAACAATAAGTCGGTTATCACCAATATGGCTTAAAATAAAATTAAATGCAGCTTCAAGTTTATAATCTTTAACTTCTAAATAATAAACTGGATTTGCTCCCGCTTGATAAAACAAAGAACTATCTTTTTTTGTTATTCCATTTTCTAAATATACATTACAATCAACATCCTGCCATATCTTTTCTTTGGGTTGTTTATCATTATGAAAATGTGGTGATACTTTTAATGCAGCAATTTTATTTTTTTCTTTATTATTATTAATTATTGATTGTACCAAAGCTGTTTTACCTGTATTTCTTCCAGAACCGCAAACAATAAGTAGATTTGGAATAAATTTTCTCATTTTATTTTAAAATAACTCTTAATATTTTTGTCGGAAATATAATACATTACTGTGCCAACTACCATTCCAATTAAATACCCATAAGGTAGTCCACAAGCAATTAAAGCAACCATTAAAGCTATAAAAAAACTTTTTTTGGAATCAATAATATCTTTAATAAAAATCATGAGAGTTAATCCTTCAAATAAAAGAATAATACCTAAAACAGGTAATGGAAATATTTTAACAATTTGCTCAAAACTCCCACTAAAAAAGAATCCCAGAATTAAAAACAAAGTGCCATAAATAAATACAGAACCACCAGTTCGTGCTCCAAAGGCATAATGACCAGCCATACCACCCGAACCATGACAAGTTGGAATACCTCCTAAAAATGGATTAATAATATTAATTATTGAATAAGTAAGACTTATCTTTTTAACAGATATTTTTTTCTCTGGGAAGTAATCCGTTGCCATTTGTTTTGTTGCTATAATTGAGTTTCCAAGCGAAAGTGGAATTTGTGGTAAAGCCAAAATTAAAAATCCAGTTAAAATATCAGTCCAATTTGGCGTATATAATTTTGGAAAAGACACACTTACAGCATTTGAGATATTAAAATTACTGAAATTAAAAATTAAGGCATAAATTACTCCTGCAATAATAATAAATATAGCTGGTGGATACTTTCTGTTTCCAATTAAAATAATTGTAATAATAAATGCAATACCTGCTAGCCAATATCCGGAAATAGAATCGGCTACTACATATTCTTTTAATGCTATTAAAGAGAGCTGAATTCCCAATCCGAATTGAATGCCACGAATAACAACTTTAGGAATATACTTTGCCAACAGATCAACTAATCCAGTTAAAGAAAGAATTAACATTAAAATACCAATTGCTAATCCACCTCCATAAATAACTGCCGGAGCTATTTTTTGAGTTATAACAATCATTGCAACAGCTTTTAATGGCTGAACAGGCATTGGAATTCCATACATTAGTGCCGTAAATAATTGCATTATACCATAAGTAATTAAAACACTTGCAGTATCAAGCCCAGAGGCCAATATCATTCCAATTATTAAAGGTAAATCGGTGCCTATATCTCCAAATGCACCCGATAATTCGTTTCTATCGAACTGTATTTTTGTTTTAAATAATTTAACAATGTTCATAATAAAAATACAAGAAAAATAAAATTAATTATAGATCATTTCACAATGAAATATTCAAAATTAATAATTGGTAAAGATATTAATGATTTATAAAATCAATTAAAAATATAGTTATAATTCCTAATTTTATAATAATTTTGAAACGAAAACGTTTCATCGATATTAATTTATTTTTTCATGTTAAGATATATTTTCAAAATACTCATAATAACATATTTAGCGTTATTTAGCAACTCTATTTTTTCGCAAGACGACATATATAGTAAATTCACTAAAAGGGCTGATATCTCTTATACAAGTAATGAGTATTTTAAGGCTTTAAATATGTATAAGGACTTGTACAAAGAGTCTCAAAATAAAGAAGAAAAAAACTACATTTCTTTTCGAATTGCTGAGTGTTACAGAAACATGAATCAAACTCAAAAAGCTGAATCTCAGTACCTAAAAGTCATTACAAAAAACTACCAGAACCCACTTATTTATTACTATTATGCTGATATGCTTCAACGAAATGAAAAATATGCTGAAGCCGCTATACAATATGAAGAATACCTTAAAAGAGTTCCTAACGATGAAAAAGCAAAAGTCTCTAAAGTATCATGTTCTTTGTCAGCTAAATGGATTGAAAGCCCTACCAGATATGTAATTGAGAACAGAAAAGAATTAAACTCAAAAGAAAGTGATTTTGCTCCAGCATATGCTTCAAGCGATTATTTAAATATATACTTTACCTCTACTCGCCCTGGTTTTCATGGTGAAAAAATTAACCCTGTAACAGGCCAGATTTATTCTGATATTTTTGAAACATCTCTAGATAAAAAAGGAGACTGGAGTAAGCCTGTACCTTTAAACGATACCATTAACTCACCAAATGACGACGGCACACCTTTTTTAACAGATAATTATAACAGTATGTATTTTACTCGTTGTAAAATTGTTAGGGGAATAAAATTAGGTTGTCAGATTTATAAAGCAATGCGTGATGCAGGTGAAGATTGGCAAAAATACGAAATTGTTCAAATTGCAAATGATAGTATATCCGTAGGTTATCCTTCACTTTCAAAAGATGGATTAACATTGTATTTTGTTGCGAAAATGCAGGGAGGTTTTGGCGGTAATGATATTTGGGTAATGACAAGAAAATCTAGATCTAAAACATTTGGAAATCTTGAAAATCTTGGAATGGAAATAAACACTCTTGGTGATGAAATGTTTCCTTTTATTCGTGAAAATGGAATACTTTATTTTTGTTCAAATGGGCATCCTGGAATGGGTGGTTTAGATATTTTTAAAGCTACAAAAAATGAAGATAATGAATGGGAAGTCGAAAATATGAGATATCCTATTAATTCTTCTCAAGATGATTTTAATATTATTTTTAAAGGAAACCAGGAAGAAGGGTTATTTAGCTCATCACGTAAAGGCGGTAAAGGAAAAGATGATATTTACTCTTTCGTTTTACCAGTAATGGAATTTGTGTTACAAGGAGTAATTAAAGATGAAAATACCGATAAACCAATTAAAGGAGCACGAATAAGAATTGTTGGAAGTGATGGTACCGACCTTGATATTACTACACTAGATGATGGTTCATTCAGATACAAACTTAACCCACATACTAGTTATATTTATTTAGCAAAAAAAGAAGGATATTTAAACGGAAAAGGACGAATTACTACAGCAGAATTAGCAGATAGCAAAACATTTAGCGACGAAATTAGACTATCATCAATAACAAATCCAGTTGAAGTTGAAAATGTTTTGTACGACTTTGGAAAATGGGAATTACGTCCCGAAGCAAAAAAAGAATTAAATGGTTTAGTAGATATACTAAAAGCCAACCCTAATATTACAATCGAACTAGGCTCTAATACCGACATGGTTGGTGATTCCATTTCTAATGTTATACTTTCACAAAAACGTGCGCAATCAGTTGTTGACTATTTGGTTGAAAAAGGAATTACAAAAGATAGGTTATCTGCTAAAGGATATGGAAAAACTTTACCAAAAGTAATAAATGGCAGAATTGCAAAAGCCGAATTATTTAAAGAAGGTGATATTTTAACTGAAGATTTTATTAATAAACTTGCTACACCAGAGTTAAAGGAAAAGGCAAATCAGATGAACAGAAGAACCGAATTTAAAGTTCTTACAACAAACTATATTCCTGATGTTGATGAAGAATAATTGATTGTTTTATTAACAATT
>CAIQJL010000077.1 GCA_903872185.1 uncultured Bacteroidota bacterium
GTGGTATATTCAATAATTTCATCATCATCGATTACTGAAGTAGTAAATATTGGGTGACCAAGTTCTCTCACAATTTCTAAAGCAATAGGATTATCAGGAATTCTAATACCTACTGTTTTTTTCTTATTCAATTTAAACATTTTTGGAACATTGCTGTTTGCTTCTAAAATAAATGTAAAAGGACCTGGCAAGTTTCTTTTCATTACCTTAAAAACATTATTATCCAACTGTTTTGTATAATCGCTAATATTGCTTAGATCATGACAAATCAAACTAAAATGAGCTTTATCTACGTCTAGATGTTTTATTTGTGCAATACGTTCAGCAGCTTTTGCAGAATAAATATCACAACCAATTCCATAAATTGTATCTGTTGGATAAATTATAACACCATCATTTTTTAAAATTTTAACGATTTTCTGAATTTCTTTTTCGTTTGGGTTTTCAGGAAATATTTTTGTAATCATAATCTGACTATTTAAAAATCAAATTTAGTTCTTATTCAGAATTCTACAAAATGTAATGCCATAAAAGTGCAAGGTCTATCCCGAAGGGACCACTTCGTGGCGACCCTTAGAATATTAACCTGTAAAAATTCATTTAAGCTTTTGGAATTAAGCGCAACATCGTCACTTAAGGACCAGTTCGTGGCGACCAGAAACCTTTGACATTTGCAATATTATTGCATTGTATAGAGAGTGAAAGGTCTACGACCTTTATTAATAATTTTATTTCCCCGTATATTACAATTTTTAATGGTCTACGACCATTATACTAGTTAAATCCAAGCTCAAATTAATTATCTACGACCATTATTTAAATCTAAGAAAAACCTCGTAGAGGTTTAATAAATGTAATAAAACTCAAATAAGTAATTAACGTGAGTTCGATATAAGAATTCCTAAAATAAAGTGTTTAAATTAACACGCAAATGTTCATAAATAAATAACATTCAATATGTTATCATCATAAGATTTTCTTATCTTTGAAAGAGACCAATCAATCAAAAAAAGAAAACCCTATGATTACGAAGGATAAAGTTATAGAAATATTTTGTCAGGTAGATGATTTTTGCAAAGAATTTTACAAAGCAAAATCTGGCCATGAATTAACCAAAGAAACAGGCAAAAAAAGTCGCAATAAACCATGTAAATTAAGCGATAGTTAAGTAATCACAATTTTAATTTTGTTTCATTTTAATGGCTTTCGCAATCTTAAACATTTTTATACACAATATGTACAAGTACATTTAAAGAATGAGTTTCCCAAAACAGTCTCCTATAATCGCTTTATTGAATTACAAGGCAAAGCTTTAATGCCAATGGCTGTTTTTATGAAGATGTGTTGTTTGGGCAATTGTACTGGAATCTCATTTATTGATTCAACTCCAATTCGTGCCAGTCATATTAGAAGAGAAAAATCAAACAAAGTTTTTAAGGGATTAGCGACAAAGGGTCAATGTTCTATAGGCTGGTTCTTTGGTTTTAAACTTCATTTGATTATTAATGATAGAGGCGAAATTTAGAATTTTTGCTCACAAAAGGAAATGTGGATGACCGAAATCCACTTAAAAACAAGTCCTTTCATAAAAACATATTTGGAAAATTATTTGGTGATAAAAGATACCTAAGCCAAAATCTTTTTGAACAGTTATTTATTGATGGTATTCATATGATAACAAAGCTCAGAAAGAACATGAAAAATAGCTTAATGCACATACACGATAAAGTTTTATTGAAAAAAAGAGCACTTATTGAAACAGTAAATGATGAATTAAAAAACATATGTCAGGTTGAACATACAAGACAGAGAAGCTTTGATAATTTTATTGCTAATCTAATTTCAGGACTTATTGCTTATTCTTTTTTTCCTAAAAAACCATCGATTAACATTCAAACTGTTAATAATAATGGAATTATATTAGTTGCTTAAATCGAGCTCACGTTAATTAAATCCTCGTAGAGGATACACTTCTAAAAAAATTCAAATAAATATTCTTCTTTAAAAGCAATTTCAGATTCTTTTAAAAAACTCAAATATTCTTCCTTAAACTTTACTTTATTATGATGTATTTGTTGATTTTCTATATACTTATATACTTTATCCAAATGTGAACCACTATAAGAAAATGCACCATAACCATCTTGCCATAAAAACTTTCCAGGCAAGAATTTCTGCTCATTAACAAACAAACTACTTGATCTTTTAATATCAGCTACCAAATCAGATATTGACTGTTTCGGATTTAAACCAAATAAAATATGTATATGATCAGGCATGCCATTTATGATTAAAGGCTTATGACCTTTATTTTTTAAAACTGTTCCTATAAATGGGTTTAATCTATCTCTAATGTTTTGCTGTAACAATGCTTCACGAAATTTTGGTGCAAAAACTAATTGTATATAAATCTGAGTATATGTCCCGGGTTTCATGGCATTTTGTTATTAAAGTAATTTTAATGCAAATTAATAAGATAATTTATTATTTGCAATTTAGTGAAAGGTCTACGACCTTTATATTACATTTTTTTTACTAATTAAAATTATTATTGGTCTACGACCAATAGAAATCTTTGGCATTTGCAACAAATTGCAAGGTCTACGACCTTAATTTATGAGTTGATTTACACTTTATGTTACAATTGTTAATGGGCAATCCCGAAAGGATCAGTTAGAGGCAACCATTTATAACTTTAGCTTTTGCAATATTATTGCATTATACAAAGAGTGCAAGGTCTATCCCCTAGGGACCACTTCGTGGCAACCTTTATTTATTACCTTATTTCTCCTAACCGTAAAATTATTAATGGTCTACGACAATTTAACTTTATATATCTTTTACATTATAATTGGTCCCTTCAAGAAGTGTAAGGTCTACGACCTTATTATTACATTTTTTTCACTAATTACAATTATTAATGGTCTACGACAATTTAATATTAAAAATCTTTGTCAGATTTCAATATTATTGCATTATACAAAGGGTGCAAAATCTACAACCTAAATTGAGAATTGTATTCCCTTATGGCCTACGACCATTTAAAAACTAATTAAAAAACAAAAACCTCGTAGAGGTTTAATAATTAAAATAAAATAATTACAAAAAAATACATCCTCGTAGAGGATGCACTTAATTATTAAAAACAAAATTAAAATAACATTCTATATCAATACTCACCGTTTTCAACGCGTATAACAATTTCTTCTATAAGCTTATCGTCGCCTTTTGCATCATATTCTTCTTTAAGATTTTCGCCAAAAAGTCGTGCAATTGATTGATATAAAAATGCATTAAAAGAACCTTTTAACTCCTTTATTAATGCGTATGACGTGTTACCAGTTTCTCTATCAACAAGCTTTATTAATAGTCTTCCCTGCGTCATTGTAAGATTTGTGATTTCATCTGTAAAATCTTCTTTCAATGCTTTCTCTGCAAGATTTAAATACTGTCGTTTCGCACTTTCGGTAGGAAGTTTATCTAATTCGCTTTGAATTATTAATAATTTGGTTCTTACAATTTTAGCATAAGGCAAAACTTTTTTAATGTTTTTTACAAGTTTTGCAAACTTTAGTAATTCTTTTTTGGAATGAAACTGATGAGGAGGTAAAACAACAACTTCACGTAAATTAATGTATGGCATTGTATCACCATCAATAACTTTTGTTGCAATTAAAAATCCTTTTGTGGTTTGTGGTATTACATCTTGTGAAAATGCAATAGATCCAGAAAAAATAAAAATTAATATGGCCAGATTTCGAAACATGTGTGTAGAAATTGCAATTCGTATGCCAACCATTAACTATTATTTTTTTACAAAAGTATAAAAAAAACTCCTGTTGTTTTTAACAGGAGTTTTAATTACTAATGTTATACCAGCAAATAACACATAATCTAATTTGAAAGTATCACAACTCACAGTCATCCTGAGGTACTCGAAGGATTTTCCCACAACCCCTCACACATGTTTCGAGAGCCTCAACATGACCTCTATTTATTGAATTAGAAATTATTTTGGCATTTTTTATTTTATACCAAACTCTTAAGCGTTTCTGCAGCCTCTTGTAAAGTTATTGCAGAATAAACTTTTAATCCGGATTCATCAATCATTTTTTTAGCTTCAACAGCATTGGTTCCTTGAAGACGTACAATTACAGGTACTGGAATTTCTCCGATTGATTTGTATGCTTCTATAACTCCGCCAGCAACTCTGTCGCAACGAACTATACCACCAAAAATATTAATTAGAATTGCTTTAACAGCTGGATCTTTTAATATAATTCTGAAACCGGCTTCAACTGTTTGAGCATTTGCGCCACCACCTACATCTAAAAAGTTTGCAGGATCGCCACCAGAAAGCTTAATAATATCCATTGTTGCCATTGCCAAACCTGCTCCGTTAACCATACAGCCAACGTTACCATCAAGTTTAACAAAGTTTAAATTATAATGGCCAGCTTCTGTTTCATCAGGATTTTCTTCACTCAAATCACGCATTTCTTCAAAATCTGGATGACGGAATAATGCGTTATCATCAATTGTTACTTTTGCATCGGCAGCAAAAATTAAATCGTCAGAAGTTTTAATTACTGGATTTATTTCAAAAAGTGAAGCGTCAGCTTTTTCGAATGCTGTATATAAAGCTGGAACAAATTTCAACATTTCTTTGAATGCTTTTCCAGATAATCCTAAGTTAAAAGCTATTCTACGTGCCTGAAAATCTGCAACACCTGTTAGTGAATCAATTTCTTCTTTAAAAATAAGATGAGGAGTTTTTTCAGCAACTTCCTCTATGTTCATTCCACCCTCGGTAGAATACATTATAATATTGCGACTTGTAACTCTATTTAATAAAACACTCATGTAGAATTCCTTAACAGGACTTTCACCAGGATAATAAATTCCTTGCTCAACTAATATTTTATGAACGAATTTACCTGCAGCACCAGTCTGAGGAGTAACTAATGTCATTCCTAAAATAGCTTTTGCATGTTCCTGAACCTGATCAATTGTTTTTGCAATTTTAACTCCACCACCTTTACCTCTTCCGCCGGCATGTATCTGAGCTTTAACTGCCCAAGTGTCTGTTCCGGTTTTTTCTTTTATTGCTTTTGCTAAATCTAATGCTGCTTCAACATTATGAGCAACACCACCTTCGGGTACCGATACTCCGTATCTTTTTAAAATGCTTTTTCCTTGATATTCGTGTAAATTCATAGTAAATTTATTTGAAAGCAAAATTAGATTTTTTTCAATAAAATCAAATATTACTTTTGCAAATATTACAAAAAAATGAAAAAACTTTCTTTAGAAGAGCTCGGACGAATATCTGTTGAAGAATATAAAAATATTTCGAAGTCAAAAATTGTAGTTGTACTCGATAATATAAGAAGTCAGCATAATATTGGTTCCATATTTCGCACTGCTGATGCATTTAGGGTTGAAAAAATATTTTTATGCGGGATAACTGCACAACCCCCAAGTCGCGAAATTCAAAAAACAGCACTTGGTGCTACAGAATCTGTTAATTGGCAGTATTTCGAAAACACGCTAGATGCAATTGAAAAACTAAAAGAAGAAGGCTTTTTAATACTTTCAATTGAACAAGTAAGCAATAGTTTATCCTTAGTTGATTTCAATCCAGAAAAAAATAAGAAATATGCAATAGTTTTTGGTAACGAAGTAAATGGTGTTCAACAAGAAATTATTGACAAATCTGACAATTGTATTGAAATTCCGCAATTTGGCACAAAACACTCTTTTAATGTATCAGTAACAGCAGGGATAGTGATTTGGGAACTATTCAACAAGTTCAAAGTAGAAAGTTAAAAGTCAAAAAAACAAGGTCCAGTTCGAGGTCAAGGTCGAGGCCGAGGACAAATCAAGGCTAAAGGCTAAAGTTTAAAGTTTAAAGTTGAAAGTTAAAAGTCAAAAAAACAAGGTCCAGTTCGAGGTCAAGGTCGAGGCCGAGGACAAATCAAGGCTAAAGGCTAAAGTTTAAAGTTCAAAGTTGAAAGTTAAAAGTCAAAAAAACAAGGTCCAGTTCGAGGTCAAGGTCGAGGCCGAGGACAAATCAAGGCTAAAGGCTAAAGTTTAAAGTTCAAAATAGAAAGTTCAAAGGACAAGGGCGAGGCTGGAAAAAGAACCAATCCGCCAAGAGGGTTTTGTGCAAAAAACTCAGAGTCCCATCCTGGAGACTCTGAGGGAAGTGAAGTGAACACTTGCGCCAAATGGCGTTAAAAGGATAATCCGCCGCGGCGGAGCGACTAGCTGCACGGTGTTGTGGTAGGTGGTGTTAGCAAATATGTGTATTATGTTACTATATTAACGCTTCGTAAGGAATTTTTAGTTTCAAGTGTAAGCGACGAATCATTCCTAAAGTCAATTGTCTTTTTCTATTTAAAATTTCAGAAACTCTGCTTCTATAACCAATTATTTCAGCTAATTTACCATTAGTCATTGACATCTGTTCCATTCTAAATTTAATTGCTTCAATTGGATCAGGTGAATGTATTGGGTAATATTCTTCCTCATATTTTTCAATTAAAATAGCCAAAATCTCAGCTTCGTCACCTTCGGGTGAATTAATTGGAGCATCAAAAAGCTTTTCCATAAGCTTTAACGCTTTTTGATAATCTTCTTCTGTTTTAATAACTTTTATTTTCATGTGTTTATTTTTTATTTTTTTATTAAATCGGTCACATGGAATAAGCCATAATAATCATTACTCGCAAGCTCGTGAGGGCTAAAGCCGTTTCGGTTGGAATGGAAATTATTACTAATGGCTATTTCATATTGTCTCTGCTTTAATTTTATCATATTCCGTATGTGTCCCAATGAATCTTATAAAAACCCAACCTCTTTCATAATTTATCTTCACTATCAATCTATATTTATTCCCACAAATATTGAAAACAACTCTGTTGTCGCCAAAGACTTACAAACTTTTACTCACTTCCCTTCGTCAGGCTCAGGGCAAGTAGTTCGTGAAATTGTTCTAATGAGTTGTCAATACAAACTATTGGAACTTTGCTTTTATTTAGTTGTTTGATATTCATAATGCAAATTTAGAAGTTTTTTTCGTTTTGCATGTTATAAAATATTGCACGGTGTTAGGGCAAGTGTGCTATTGTTAACTTAGAATGTCAGAGTCAATTTTAAGTGGCCACCCAGACCTTGTTGAATTATTTTCATTAATGTGGAAAGTCTGATATCACTCGCGTTGTTTTCGATGCGCGAAATATATGATTTGTTAGTTCCGCATTTTTCAGCAAGTTCTTCTTGAGTCATACCTAGTTTTATTCTTGCTTCTTCAAGAAGAACGCCAAGTCTAAAAGCTTCAAATTCCTGTTCCCATTCTTCACGCTTTTTAGCTCCTCGTTTACCATATTTATTGTCGAGGAGTTCATCAAATGATGTAAGATTTTTATTTACTTTATTTTTCATTGCTATATTCCTCCATTATTTTAAGTGCTCGTTCGATTTCTCGTTTAGGTGTTTTTTGTGTTTTCTTTTGAAATGCATTTCCGAGAACAACTAGATTTCCTTTGTCAAAAAATGAAAATATTCTATAAATGTTTCCACCAACTTCAACTCTTATTTCATATAGTCCCTTTGCGCCTTCAATATGTTTAAAGTATTTTTCAGGTACTTGTTGTGTTACTCTAATTAAATTTAATGTCCACTCGATTTTAGCCTGAACACTATTAGTCTGTTCAGTATAAAAGTCAAGAAAATAGCTCTTATAAGCTACAACTTGTCTTACGAGATTCATAGTACAAAGTTAACTGATCAGACAACATTTTCCAAATTTTTTCTGAATTATTTTAGGGCACGTCTTTTTTTGCATTAGTGCTAGCCGTTGAAAAGATTGATGTCTAGATCGAGGAACAAAAAAGTATAAAGGCTAAAGTTTAAAATAGAAAGGACAAGGTTGAGGTCAAGGTCGAGAACAAGGTCAAGGTTGAGGTCAAGGTTGAGCCTGAAAAAAGAACCAAGTCTCAAATACCAAGCTCCAAGTTCCAAAGAGAAAACCTTAAATCTTGGGTTTTGGATCTTGGTTCTTGAATTTTGGAATTTTAAAAGGACCTTTGCTTTGTGGACAAACTCATTTTAAGGTCAAGGTTGAGAACAAGATCGAGGTTGAGGTCAAGGTTGAGATTTGAGTATTGATTTTTGATATTTGTTTGTATTTTGTTATTTGTAATTTGGTTTTTAAAATTGTATTTTTGTTTGTGGAAAAGTTAAACCGAATAATAGAATCTTATCCCCCGGAGCTCAAACTAATACTTGTGTGTTGCGGTAGCGAACGCTGGAAAGCTGAAGATTTATTGCCAAATATTAATTGGGATTTATTTTTGCAATGGCTGAAGAGACATAGGGTGAATCAATCACAATTCGCCGCGGCGAAACATAATTGCGATTAAGTGATTAGCGTATGTTTTTCTTTGTAGTATGCTGTTTAGGAAGACCAACTGTTCGCAATATTTCATTTGCTTTATCAACTTTATCTTGGAAAAGTGGAAGACTTACAAACTTTTCTAATGAGTTGTCAATACAAACTATTGGAACTTTGCTTTTATTTAGCTGTTTGATATTCATAATGCAAATTTAGAAGTTTTTTTTCGTTTTGCAAGAAAAGCTTCGTATTCAATTTCTTTTTCAAAATTTTCCCACTCATCTTTACGAAGCCCATATATAAAAAAGTCCTTCTGAATTTCGTCAAAATATTTTGTAATACCCATTCTGTATAGCCGTGTTCGTGATTTAGTACTGCCAGTTGCCAACACATAAGTTTCGGGATGTTTATCAGTAAATGCGTAAAGGGTAGAAACAACAGTAGCAAGTACTTTTTCGCTATCACCATTATTTGAAATTATTGTATCATTAATTTCACCTGTATTTTGGTCTTTGTCGCCAAATGCAAGATTGAAAAGCCCTTTTAAGTTAGTCTCGCTGAATTTAACGAGTTTTGGAATTTGACCTTTTGGACCTTCGCTAATAAACTCAAAAACTAATAATGATTTTTCGGCTTTAAGTTGATATTTAGGTAATTTCATTTTTTACGGTTGAAATATTTTATAAAAATAACTTTTTTCTATATTATTACGAAATTGTGTAATATTGATTGGAATTTAAAAAAAGGACCTTTGCTTTGTGGACAAACTCTTTCTGAGGTCGAGATCGAGGACAAGGCCGAGTTTTCCATAGCTCCAAACACAAAACTTTTCTTGGAATTTACTCACTTTGTTCGTGAGAAAAGTTGGTTCTTGGAATTTGGATTTTGGGATTTTTAAAAGGACCTTTGTTGAGTGAAAAAACTCATTTTGAGGTCGAGGTAGAGGTTGAGATTTGAGTATTGATTTTTGATATTTGTTTGTATTTTGTTATTTGTTTTTTGCTATTTATAAAGTATTTTTGTTTGTGGAAAA
>CAIQJL010000078.1 GCA_903872185.1 uncultured Bacteroidota bacterium
ACAAAATTCCAAATCTTTTTACTACAAGTCAGCCAGAAGATTTTGCAAGATTAATTTCTATAAGTAATTCAGTAAAACCAGAACTTTCTAATGGTTTAAATATGGATATAAATTACCATTTTGTTATGTTTAAGAATCTTTCTGTTCAGATTAATCAGGCATTTTATTACACTAAAATAACAAATTCTACAATACTTGAAGCTGATACTTTAGGTAACAAATATATATCTAATGCTAGTTATATTGTTAACAGTACAGGATCTGACACTTATATACGATTTAGTTGGAAAACATGGGAATTTTATGTAGGTTATAATCATACTGAAGCTAAACAGGAAGGAACTTTAATAAATTTCAATATGCCTTTTAATCCTAAAGATAAATTAGCCCTTACTTTAGCATATGAAATTGAAGATAAATGGAGAATAGGAATTGAAGCTGCATATAATGCAAATCAATATATTTATAACAATATAAAAGTTCAAAATTTCTGGTTTATGGCAGGAATGATCGAGAGGAAATTTAAATTTGGAAGTTTAGTTTTAAACTGCGAAAATATTGGAGATTACAAACAATCTTCATACGAACCGCTTTATACTGGGACCATAAAATCGCCATTATTTAAAGATCTTTGGGGACCTGTAGAAGGAAGAGTAATAAATCTTTCTTTGAAAATAAATATTTAAATAAATTCAATCTTTCTGCAGAATTGCACTTTATATTTACAAAATAATTAAAAAAAATCTATGAAAAATCTAATTCTTATTTCAGCTGTACTAATTCCTACATTGTTTGCATGCGGAGGTGGAAAACATCATAAAGAAGGTAAAGAAAGAAAAGAATGTGAAGAAATAAAAGTTCCAGCGTCTGTAGAAACTACATTTAAGTCTCTTTATCCAAAAGTTGATGAAATTGAATGGAATAAAGAAAAATCTGAATATGAGGCAGAATTTGAATTTAATGAAAAAGAAATGTCTGCATCGTTTGATTCAATTGGTAATTTAATTGAAACTGAAGAAGAAATTGCAATAACAGCACTACCTGCATCAATAACAGAACAATTAAAAGAAGCTATTGCAAGTGGAAATATTAAAGAAGCGTCGAAAATGACAGATGCAAAAGGCGTTATTACATATGAAGCAGAATTTAAAAAAGACTTAGTATTTAACTCTGATGGAAAATGTTTAAATGAGTCTGAAGAAAATGATAATGAAGAAGTACCAGAAGTTGTTGAAACTGCCTTCAAATCAAACTTTAAAGATGCTGAAAATGTAAAATGGGGTAAAGAGGATGAAAATTTTGAAGCAGAATTTGAAATGAATGATATTGATATGTCAGCAAATTTTGATAATAAAGGAATTTTACTTGAAACAGAATCTACAATTAATGCTAAAGAACTTCCTGCAGCAATAAACACCTACGTAAAAAAGAATCTTTCTGGTGCTACTATTAAAGAAGCTGCAAAAATTATTGATTCTAAAGGAAAAGTAACATTTGAAGCAGAAATAGATGGTGCAGATTATATTTTTGATGCAAAAGGTAATTTTATAAAGAAAATTGAAGAATAAAAAAAAATTACCATGAGCTCAATATAAGAGCTATGATACATTATCAATATAATAAAAGCTACTCTTGATTTCATTCTGAGCAACGCGAAGAATCTATACCCTAGAATAGATTTAGCTTCGCTAGAAATTGTTCTTCATTCCGTTTCACTACATTCAGAATGACAAATTATATCGAATTCACGGTAATAACAAATAGTACAAAACAAAAATGAGATACAAAATTTGTATCCCATTTTCTATATTCAAAAACTCGGCAATTAATATTCTGCAGGTAAAACTTTCATTTCTTCATAAGTAAATACCGGTCCGTCTTTACAAACAAATAATTTACCTACGTTACAACGACCACATTTACCAAATCCACATTTCATTCTATTTTCTAAAGTTGTAAAAATATCTTTATCTTCAAAACCTAGATTTTTTAATATCGGCATTGTAAATTTAATCATTACCGGAGGTCCGCAAAGTATTGCAATAGTATTTGCACTTGATAGTCCAGCTTTTTCTAATACTGTAGGAACAAAACCAATTTCACCTTTCCAATCAGGAGTTTGTCCACCAGGATCGACAGTTGTAATAAGTTTAATATCTGCTCTCTCCTCCCACTCTTTTAGTTCGTGTTTATAAACTAAATCGGCAACTGAACGAGCTCCATAAACTATTGTTATATCTTTATATTTTTCGCGAAGATCTATTGTATTCCAGATTACGCAACGCATTGGAGGTAATGCAATACCACCGGCTATGTATAATAAATTTTTGCCTTCCCATTGTTCAATTGGAAATGTATTTCCATAAGGTCCACGGAATCCAACTGTATCGCCAACTTCAGCATTTGCTAAAGCATTTGTTACACGACCAGCTTTACGAAAAGTACATTCAATATATTCTTTTCTTGTTGGTGCAGAAGCAATACAAAATGTAGATTCACCTTCTCCAAATATTGAATATTCACCAAATTGTCCAGCTTTAAAACTAAATTTATCGGCGTCTTCCTGGTTTTTAAATTTTAAACGGAATGTTTTAACATCAGCTGTTTCTTCAACAATCTGATCAATCACCATTAAATACGGCTTATATATGTTTTCGCACATAGCTTAAAAATTTAAATGTTTTGTAATGCTTGTAACTGTTCAGAAATATTCATGTCAACCGGACAACCGCGTGAACATCTTCCACAACCTACGCAACCAAGTGATTCGTTACGATCTGGCATGTATGAGAATTTATGCATAATGCGTTGTCTCCATCTTTGGCTCTGAACTTCGCGAGGATTATGACCAGATGTATGTAATGTAAACAGACTAAATCCACATGAATCCCAACTACGATAGCGACGTCCTTCTTTACCTTTTGTTTCATCTTGTATATCAAAACAGGCACAGGTTGGACAAACATACGCACATGCACCACAACCAATACAACGTAATGAATTTGCTACCCAGAATGGATGTTCAAATGCAGTCTTTAATTTTTCGGTTACTTGTTCATGATTAAAAGTTTGTTTTACTTCAGCAATAACAATTTCCTCATTATTTGGTTGCTCAAATAAATCTGAAGATGCAGCAACAATTGCATTGCCTTTTTCTGTAAAAATTTCTGCAATATAATCACCAGATTTTGTTTTTGATAACAATATATCACTACCTTTTGTGGAGTTAGGAGTTAATCCAACAGAAGTACAAAAACAATATGCATCAGATTGATGACATGCTAATCCAATAACAACTAATTTCTCTAATCTTTTTGCAAAGAATTCATCTTTTATATCCCAGCAAAAAATTGACTTAAGTACATCATAAGCTGAGTTATCACAAGGATGTGAACCCCATAACACAACTTCAGGGATCTTTGTTAAGTCAATATCTGTTATTGTACTATCAACTTTATTATTGGTATAGTACATTAAATTTTCAACTTTTGGAAAAACTACATTTTTTACTGATAAAGTTGATTGAATATGCTCAAATGTAACTTCTGCAAATGCTGGATTATATTTATATTCTACCCGCTTATCTGCTGCAAAAACCGGAGCATAAACTTTTCGGCTTGCTGATAAAGTCGTAAATAACTTTTCAAGCGATTGTTTGCGGATTAATTTTTTGATTGTTTCCATGTTATATTATAAAACTTTCTTTATCATTAGGTTCAAAAGTTGACATTACAGATTTCATATCTTGAGAAGTTCCTGCATGAACTTTAAAATAATTATATGTTTGATCGGCTAACTGCATAGTTAAAAGATGACAAGGAATATTTACAGGACAAGCTCTTCCACACTCACCGCAACTTATACAACGACCAGCAAGATGCATTGCACGTAAAACATGCCAATCTAAATTACCCTGAGTATTTGACTGAACAGGAATCCACTGTGGTTGATTACAATCAGTAGAACAACGTATACAATAACACATTGGACAAGACTGACGACAGGCATAACATTTTATACATTTAGATAATTCCTGTTCCCAGAAATTAAATTTTTCTTCTATACTAAGTTTATTTAATTCTGCTAATCTCTCTTGATCTTTTGTTGGATTTCCTAAATTTGATTTCTCGATATGAGCATGCATTACGCTTAAATCAGCAAAATCAAGAAGTTTTCCATCATCAGAAATTCCAAGAACAACAATATTTTCAGAAACTACTTGTTGTTCAGAAATCAACATCATTATACTACGCATAACAGGTAAAGTAGCCACAATACCCATTTTGCCAAAGTGTTTAACTTCATGTTTAGTTAAATACATAGCTAAGTTCTGCAAACAATTTTCATTATATATGAATGAATCTGTTTTTGCTGAATCGGTAACAAAAGCCGGACGAACAACTCCAGTTGGTCCAACTTCATAACCAATTACTACCTGAACTGCATTGCTTTCAAGTAATTCTTTTGCTTTTGCTGCAATATTACTCATTAGTTACCTCCTCTTCAATATGTGTGTTAACCATTTTCTTATATGCTACATATGGACCAAGTTCACGAACTCTAGAAACAGTTGTATTTACAACTTCTGCCCATCTTGCACCTTCAGCTGCAGAAACCCATGAGAATGTAATACGATTCATATCTATTCCCATAAAATCCATAAGCTCCTTATACATTATCCAACGGCGCTTTGCATGAAAGTTACCTGAAGTATAATGGCAATCATTTGGATGACAACCAGAAATTATAATTCCATCGGCCCCATTTGAAAAAGTTTTTTGTAAAAGCATGAAATCAATACGACCAGTACAAGGGAAACGTATAATTTTAACATTGGTCGCATATTTTATACGACTGGTACCAGTTAAATCAGCACCAGCATATGTACACCAGTTGCAAACAAAGGCAACTACTTTTGGTTCAAAGTCAGACATATATTTTTTCTTTAAAAATATTTTCTAATTAATAATCATTTAATAAAGCTACTACTTCAGTATAAACCTGCTGATTTGTATATCCGTACAAATCAATAGATTTAGAGCGACACAATGCAACGCAAGTTCCACATCCCTGACATAGTCCTTCGTTTATTTTCGCAACAGTTTTTATTACTTTCCCATCTCTTGTTTTGTATTCTTCACGTTCAATTGCCTGATAAGGACAAACTGGTTGACACATAAAACAACCTACACAAGTGGAATACATTGGAGGGCCAAAACGATTAACTGCTGCTACCAAAGGTTCACGAGTAAGTTCTTCTTGTGAGAATAAACATGCAACTTTTACAGCTGCACCTGAAGCCTGAGAAACTGCATCTGGAATATCTTTAGGATTCTGACAAGCACCAGCTAAGAATATACCAGCAGTATTTGTTTCAACTGGTTTTAATTTTGGATGAGCCTCAGCAAA
>CAIQJL010000079.1 GCA_903872185.1 uncultured Bacteroidota bacterium
AAAAAAAGTCGATTTAATTGATATAAGTTCACCAAAAAATGATTCGGTGATTACAAAAAAAGAAGTAAAAACAAAAAAGCTAGTTGAAAAAAAAGAACATCAAATAAGATTTGAAGATGGTATTAGTGATGCCAAATTGAATGGTGAACTAATTTTACTTCAAACTGAATTGTCGTTAGAAGAATTAAATAAAAATTCAGATGTAATTCAAAATTTAGTAAAGTCAAGTTATTTGAGTATGGAATTTCAATTTCCACGTTCAATAGCAGATGATTTTGAAAATGGCATTTCAACAGAACGTATTTCTTATCCTAAATTAAATTTTACAGTTGAAATATTTAAGGATAGTTATGCGAAAAAACCTTATCAAATTAAAAATTATTCGGTAAGAAAAGAAAAAAATGGGAGTTTAATTGTTGAATAATCTATTTGTCTAACTTCTTTGATTCTTCCCAGATAGCATTCATTTCATCCAGAGTCATATCATGTAGCGAACGCCCTTTCTTTATAGTTTGTTTTTCTAGGTAATTAAACCGATGAATGAATTTATAGTTTGTACGTTCTAATGCCATTTCAGGATCAATATCGTATAATCTTGCAGCATTTATTACTGAAAATAACAAATCGCCAAATTCTAGTTCTGTTTTCTTAAAATTATCGGGTTTATTTGTTTCAACAATTAGTTCATCTAATTCTTCTTTTACTTTATCCCAAACCTGAGTGCGTTCTTCCCAGTCGAAACCAACGCCTCTGGCTTTTTCCTGAATTCTGCATGCTTTTACCATTGAAGGTAATGAGACAGGAACTCCTCCTAATACTGATTTATTTCCTTCTTTTAATTTTAATGCTTCCCAGTTTTTTTTGACTTCTTCGTCATCTGCAACAATAACATCGCTATAAATATGAGGGTGTCTGAAAATAAGTTTTTCGCAAATAGCATTTATTACATCATCAATATTAAAAGCTTTTTGTTCATCTGCAATTTTAGCATAAAAAACAATGTGTAATAAAATGTCTCCTAATTCTTTTTTTATTTCGTTTAAATCATTTTTTGTGATTGCATCTGCAAGTTCATAAGTCTCTTCAATAGTGAGCCTACGAAGACTTTCAAGAGTTTGTTTTTTATCCCATGGGCATTTTTCTCTCAACTCATCCATTATTGCTAACAACTTGTTAAATGGACTCAACTCATCATACTTCTTCATCGTATGGTGAATTAAAAACATTCTCTACAGTCCATGCAATTGGCTCTTTAACGCATAGTGTTCTTATAGTTCTCGTAACTTCTTTAAAAAGTTCAGTTTTTTTGTATTTTTTTAAATGCTTTTCGGTTGCCCAAATGGTATAAGAAAAAAACATCATACTGTTATCTTTATCACAAAAAATATCATGATGCAAACAACCGTCCTGTTTTAATTTCTCTTCTTTAAGGTTGTCCATAAAGTGCTCAAAAAGCTCAATTTTAGTTTCATTGAGCTCCATTTTTACAATTCTAAGTATCATAAAATTGAATTCTAATATTTGATTTTATTTCAAGTTGAATTAGGTTTGCTATAGATGTATTATTCATTGCAATTTCTAATAATCCTATGGAGTTAAATAAAGCAATAAATTCGTTGTCGTTATTTTCGTTGTATGTTTTGTTAATTTTTGAGATATTATAATTAGTGTTTCCAAGTATAATTTTAAATCTTCTTTCGTTACATGTTTTTTCAAATTGTTCTTTGGATACGTTTATTATTACATTACCATAATTATCAATATAAATAATAGTACCGGTAATAGTTGATTTTTCAATTATTGGATTAAAATTTTTAACAATTTTATATTCAGTTATCGGATTTGCAAATTCTGAAATATTTTCACCATTTAAAATTTTACAGGCATATTTTGCAAAAATATCTTTTTCAGGAAAAGTAGTCGGAATATCTGTTAAACAATAAACTGCCTCTGGTGCTTCTTCAGTAAAATGTGTAAAAAAACCATTATCGGAGCATAAAATATATCTATTCTTATATTTAAAGCACAAATAATTATTTTCTCCTTCAATTATAGTTTGAACACCAATAATAAAAATTGTTCCTTCAGGAAAATCGTTAAAACAAGATTTTAAAATAAATGCTGCTGGAAATAAATTGTGTTTTGAAATGCCATTATTAATGTCAATAATATTAACATCGGCAATTTGTGAATATATAAAACCTTTAACTGCACCTAAGTAATAGTCATTTTGCTGCCAATCTGTTATCAATGCAATGTATGACATGTGTTAATATTATGCTGATAAATTGTTTTTATTTAGATGAACAAAACTGCTTTCTTTGCGATATTCAAAAGTAAAGAATTATTTCAAATTCATGATTGAAAAAATAATACTTCTAGAAGAAGTAAACCCATTAATATTATTTGGTGCTAATAATATAAATATTAATAAGTTAACGAAGTTATTTCCTTTGGTGAAAATTATTGCACGAGGAAATGAGATTAAACTTATTGGCTCAGAAACCGAAATAGATGCATTAAGCGAAAAGATTTTATACTTGATAGAATATTGTAAAAAGTATAATCAGCTACCAGATGAAGTTGTTGATTACACTTTTTCTGATGAAAATCAAAATGTTTCAAATGAGACACTTAATTCAAATGAAGTAATTCTTACTTTTAATAGTAATGGTAAGCCCATTCGTGCTTTTACTCCAAATCAAAAAGTCTTAGTTGAATCAAGTAATCAAAATGATTTAGTCTTTGTTACCGGACCAGCTGGTTCTGGAAAAACTTATTGTGCAATTGCATTAGCGGTTAGGGCTTTAAAAAATAGAGAAGTAAAACGAATTATTCTAAGTCGTCCAGCTGTTGAAGCAGGAGAGAATCTTGGATATCTGCCAGGAGATTTAAAAGAAAAACTTGATCCATATCTTCAGCCACTTTTTGATGCGCTTAGAGATATGATTCCTGCAAAAAAACTAAAAGAATATTTTGAAGAAAATATAATCGAAATTGCACCTTTGGCTTTTATGCGCGGCAGAACATTAGATAATGCATTTGTGATTTTAGATGAAGCTCAGAATGCTACATTAATGCAATTAAAAATGTTTTTAACCCGAATGGGAAAAAGCGCAAAGTTTATTGTTACTGGTGATTTAACTCAGGTTGATTTGCCAAGGAGAAATGAATCGGGATTATATTATGCAATTGATATTTTAAAAAATATTGAAGGAATTTCTTCAATTGTTTTTGATGAGCGTGATATTGTTCGTCATAAACTTGTAAAGTCTATTGTTAAAGCATTTGAAAACAATCAAAAATAAATAATTATGGATACTTTAAAAGGAACAAATTATCAGTTTCCAAATCAGAAAAGTCATTATGTAGGAAAAGTAAGAGATGTGTATAATATTAATGATGAAATACTTGTAATGGTAGTGTCGGATAGAATTTCTGCATTTGATGTTGTATTACCAAAAGGAATTCCTTATAAAGGACAGGTGTTAAATCAGATTGCTGCAAAATTTCTTGATGCTACTTCGGATATAGTTCCAAATTGGAAAATTGCATCACCAGACCCAAATGTTACAGTTGGTGTAATGTGCGAAACTTATCCTGTAGAAATGATAGTTCGGGGATATCTAACTGGCAGTAGCTGGAGAACATATAAATCAGGCAAACGAGAAATTTGCGGAGTTTCAATTCCTGATGGAATGAAAGAACATGAAAGATTTCCAAAACCAATAATTACCCCAACAACAAAAGCAAGTGAAGGGCATGATGAAGATATTTCTCGCGAAGAAATTATTTCGAGTGGATTAATTCCCGAGGAAGAATATAAAATGCTTGAGAAATATGCAATGGAAATCTTTATTCGTGGGACTGAAATTGCTAAAAAACAAGGACTTATTTTAGTTGATACTAAATACGAGTTTGGTAAAAAAGACGGAAAAATTTATTTGATTGATGAAATTCATACTCCTGATTCATCCCGATATTTTTATTCAGAAGGGTACGAAGAAAGACAAGCAAAAGGTGAACAGCAAAAACAGTTGTCAAAAGAATTTGTTCGCGAATGGCTTATGGAAAATGGCTTTCAAGGACATGATGGGCAAAAAATTCCAGAAATGACAGATGAATTTGTAAATCTTGTTTCTGAAAGATACATTGAATTATTTGAAAATATTACTGGTGAGAAATTTAAAAAAGCAGAACTTTCTGAAATTAATAGCAGAATTGAAAAAAATGTATTGGATTATTTAAATAAGTAATCTAATCTTCAATAATTGGGTAATATTTTGATTTCATAAATTTATTTGTGACCTTTGCCATGATGAAATGGCTTAGTTACATAGTTTCTATTTATATTTTTAGTTTATTGATTTTTCCTTGTCAGGATGATTGCATTTTCTCAGCAACTACTGAAACAGAACATTCAACCAATCATGATGATCAGGATTGTCATTCTTGTTCTCCTTTTTGTGTCTGTAATTGTTGTCATGTAAATACAATTATAACATTAAGTGCAATAATTAAAACTACTGTAACAATACCTACTTTATTTAATGTTATTTATAAAGAATCCTTTATAAAAGATATTATTTTTTCTATTTGGCAACCGCCAAAAATTTAATCAAACTCAAATCATGCTATAGCTGTGTCGTAATGTAACTGCATTACTGCATTTGTTTTTTTTCTGCCACTTTTGTTTCAGAAACTTGATTTGATTCTCAACTTTTAGTTCGTTTGATTTCTTAATTTAATTTTTATGATAGAGAAAATCATTAATTTTTCCATAAATAATAAACTTATTATTGGGATATTTGTTTTTGCACTCATAGCGTGGGGAATCTTTTCAATAAAGGTATTACCTATTGATGCAGTACCGGATATTACAAATAATCAGGTACAGATAATATCAATTGCGCCAACACTTGCTGCAAATGAAGCAGAACAATTTATTACAGCTCCTATAGAAAAATCAGTAGCAAATGTTCCGGATATTGTTGAATTACGGTCAATATCACGTCTTGGATTATCTGTTGTAACTGTTGTTTTCGAAGACAATGTCGATATTTATTGGGCTAGACAACAAATTTCTGAAAGATTAAAAGAGGCTGAGTCAGTAATACCAGAAGGTCTAACTAAATCGGAATTAGCACCTATATCAACTGGTTTGGGTGAGATTTATCAATATGTATTACATGTTAAACATGGATATGAGAATAAATTTAATCCTACAGAATTACGAACAATTCAGGATTTAATTGTTAGAAGAGAAATGCTGGGAACTTATGGCGTTGCTGACGTTAATAGTTATGGTGGTTTTTTAAAACAATATGAAATTGCTGTAAATCCAGAGAGGTTAATAAGTATGAATATTACACTTTCTGAAATTTTTGAAGCACTTAAAAACAATAATCAAAATACTGGTAGCGCATATATTGATAAAAAGCCAACTGCTTATTTTATCAGAGGAATAGGGCTTGTAAAAACAATTGATGATATTGAAAATATTGTAGTAAAAACATCTAAAAATGGTTTGCCAGTTTTGATAAGTAATGTTGCAAAAGTTCAAATAGGTAATGCGCCAAGATATGGGGCTTTTGTTGTGGATACAACTGGCGAAGCTGTAGGGGGTGTTGTTATGATGTTGAAAGGGAAAAATGCATCTCAGGTTATTGATGGTGTAAAAGAAAAAATAAAACTCATTCAAAAATCATTGCCAGAAGGTTTGGAAATTGAACCATTTCTTGATAGAACCGATTTGGTTGATAGGGCATTAGGAACTGTAACAAAGAACCTTATTGAGGGGGGATTAATTGTTATTTTTATTTTGGTTTTATTACTTGGAAATTTTAGGGCCGGACTTATTGTAGCTTCTGTTATTCCACTTGCAATGCTTTTTGCAATTTCATTAATGAATTTATTTGGAGTTTCGGGTAATCTGATGAGCCTTGGTGCTATCGATTTTGGTTTGATTGTAGATGGGGCGGTGATAATTGTTGAAAGTGTAGTCCACCGAATTACAAATAATAAATCTAATTATGAAGGAGTTGTAAAACTTACCTCCAAACAAATGGATAATGAGGTATTAAGTTCTGCAAAAAGAATGATGAACTCTGCAACTTTTGGTCAAATAATTATTTTGATAGTTTATTTGCCAATTCTTGCATTAGTTGGTATAGAAGGCAAAATGTTTAGACCAATGGCACAAACAGTAAGCTTTGCAATTCTTGGAGCACTTATACTCTCTTTAACTTATGTTCCTGTTGCTTCAGCTTTATTTTTGAGCAAGAAAACTGTTCATAAGCGAAATATTTCAGATAAAATTATGAGTTGGATTAATAAAGCTTTTGCTCCTCTTTTAAATTTTTCTTTTAAACATAAAATATCTGTTGTTATAATTTCTTTTCTTTTGTTTTGTTTTAGCTTTTTTATATTTAATTCTCTTGGTGGGGAATTTATTCCACAACTTGAAGAGGGTGATTTAGCTTCTGGAGTAATGACTTTACAAGGTGGTTCATTGTCAAATACTATCGAGACCGTTGAAAAAGCAAATAAAATATTAATGACAAAATTTCCAGAAGTAAAACATGCAATTTGTAAAATAGGAACTGGCGAGATTCCTACTGATCCAACACCTATGGAAACCGGAGATTATATTATTGTAATGAAAGATAAAAGTGAGTGGACTTCTGCCGAAACGAGGGAAGAAATGATGGAGAAAATGCAGAAGGAATTATCAGTATTAAAAGGTGTAGTATTTACTCTTCAGCAACCTATACAAATGCGGTTTAACGAATTAATGACTGGATCAAAACAAGATGTTGCAATTAAAATTTTTGGCGATAATCTTGAAATACTTTCACAAAAGGCTACAGATATTGAAAAATTAATTCGTAATGTTAAGGGAGTAGAAGAATTAAATATTGAACAAGTAACTGGTTCTGGACAAATACAGGTAATTTATAATAGAAAACAAATTGCACAGTATGGTGTAAATATCTCTGATATAAATAGAATCTTAGAAACAGCTTTTGCTGGTAATAGTGCGGGAGTGGTTTATGACGAGGAAAATCGTTTTGATTTAGTTGTACGATTTGATAAAGATTTTAGGAAAGATATAGAATATATAAAAAGTCTTTATGTCCCTTTGCCTGATGGAGGACAAATTCCGCTCGAACATTTAGCTTCTGTTGAAATTAAAACCGGAACTGCACAAGTTTCACGCGAAAGCACAAAAAGACGAATTACTGTAAGTTTTAATGTGCGTAACAGAGATGTGGAATCTATTATTGAAGAAGTTCGTACCAAAATAGATAAATATATTAAACGTACTCCAGGATATTATATAACTTATGGAGGACAATTTGAAAATCTTGAAGCAGCAAAAAAGCGTCTTTCTATTGCAGTACCTGTTGCATTATTATTAATATTTATATTGTTATTTTTTACATTTAATTCTTTAAAACAAACTTTACTGATATTCTCAGCAGTTCCATTAGCAACAATTGGCGGTGTTTTCGCATTATATTTTCGAGATATGAATTTTAGTATTTCTGCAGGCATTGGATTTATTGCTCTTTTTGGTGTTGCGGTTTTAAATGGAATTGTTTTAATTACAGAATTTAATCGACTTGAAAGAGATGAAGGTATTATTGATATATATG
>CAIQJL010000080.1 GCA_903872185.1 uncultured Bacteroidota bacterium
TTTATAGAATTAATCATTGTTAGAGATAACTCCAACAATCGCAGCAGAATATTATTTGTGCGGTTAGCGAGGACGCTAACCGCATTTCTTTTTCATTTTGTCATTTTTCATGAAGACACGAACCATGAGGTGGTAAAATAGTGTAAGCTTCCCTTAATTTCGGGCCATTCAAAAATAGAAAATTTATTCATTTAATAAAAATTCAATAGGTGTCTTATTTTTTAATGATTTATGAGGCCTTAAGTAATTGTAATCGTGCATCCAGTCCTTTGTTACATCTCTAACTTCTTGTATAGATTTAAACACATAAGCATTTAATATATCTCTTCTAAAGGTTCCATTTAATCTTTCTATAAACGCATTTTGAGTTGGTTCTCCAGGCTGAATAAATATTAATTGTATCTTATTTTCTTTACACCACATGTCTAATTTAGCGCTAATAAATTCAGGGCCATTATCAACCCTGATCATCTTTGGTAATCCTCTGTATTGCCCTATTTCTTGTAAACATCTAATAACTCTTGCAGTTGGTAAAGAGGTGTCGGTTTCAATTTTTAATACTTCTCTGTTATAATCGTCTATTATGTTTAATAATCTGATTTTTCTTCCATCCCATAAAGCATCGCTCATAAAATCTATGCTCCATACTTCGTTTATTTGAGCTGGTTGAAATAGCTGTTGTTTTACCCTAGCAGGTAATCTTTTTTTAGCTCGTCTTCTTATATTCAATTTCATTGCGGTATAAATACGATAAAGCTTTTTATGATTAATAATAACACCTGATTTTCTTATTCGATGATAACTTTGCCAAAACCCAATGCTAACATGTCGACGAACCAACTCATCAAGTTGATTAATATATTGATCATCTTTTTTTAATACAGGTTTATAAATATAACTACTTCGAGGAAGTTGTATTGCTTTACACGCCTTACGTTCACTTATTTTATAGTTAGATATAATGTAAGTGATTACTTCCTTTTTCTCGTAAGACGTTAAAGTTTTTTTTCTATAACATCCTTTAACGCTTCATTCATTAATGCTAAATCTGCATACATCTTTTTAAGTTTAGCATTTTCTATCTCTAACTCTTTTACACGTTTTAATTCATTGGCAGTCATTCCACCATATTTGCTTTTCCAACGATAAAAAGTTTTGTCTGATATGCCATTTGTTCTAGCTATATCACTCGCTTTTACTCCTTGCTCATGTTGCTTCAACATAGCAATGATCTGGTTCTCGGTAAACTGTGTTTTTTTCATGTTTTCTTCCATTTAAAATTAATAAAACTTTTTTAGTTTTCTATTTTAAAATGGCCGAAGAATGGGGAAGCTTACAAACCATGTTGACAATCAAGCTTCAGTCATAATAAAGAATAAAATAGAATCATTAAAACGAGTAAGTATTAAAAGGATCCGGAATTGGAGAATTTATTGACTTTTGTAAAAAGCAAAAACTGGAATTCAATAGACGAATTGCTAATCGAAAACAAGAAAACAGTATTTAAGAAACTAAAAATAAAACAATGGACATAATAAAAGCCAGCAGGTAACACTATGTTAGAATTTAGCAGGCTGTTATGGGCAACTTGACACAGAAAACAAAAGTCAAACCTTTTAACGGTTTGACACCAATTGCAAGCTATTGCCTGCCAAATCCAACATTGAACCGTTATAGGCAAGTTTATAAAATGACAAACAGATATGTTTACGAATAAAGTAAAATAGTAAATATGAAAATTGTTTTTTCAATATTTTTTATTTTGTTTATTAAACTTTGTGGATATAGTCAATCCCACACATTTAATGTGGCTAATCCTTTTTGGTTATATCCTATAAACAGCAGGGTAGTTGAAATTGGAAATAATTATTATTGTCTTGGTACATACTCTAATGGTAATTCAAGAATGCAATTATTAAAATATAATAAATTAGGACAAATAATACAAATCCTTAATTATGGCGATACTGTAAGTCAATATCAAACAACTGGCTTATTAAAAAGTTCAAATAATACTTTATTCATTTCTCTTTTTCGTTCACAATATGTAATTTTTGACCAGTATTCTGCACCTGTAGTTTTAGAAGTTGATACAAATTTTTTAATAGTAAAAGAAAAAATATATCCATTAAAATTAAATGGATATATTTTTACACCTATTGAGATAAATAACAATTTTTATATGACAGGCGGAACCGCTTATTATTATAATTGGGATACTTTACCTATTCAACCAAATACAGACCCTGATAATAATGTGCTTTTTTGGAAAATGGATACAGCTTTTAATGATTTAATTTACAAAAGTTTTGGAACTGTATGGTTAGATAATGGTAATAGAATTATTGAAGCTTTTGATAAAACACTTATTATAGGCGGTTTGTCCTTTGGTTTTGCACCCGTTAACATAACCGGTGAAGATAGGATCGATTGGTACTTAGCTAATCTTGATAGTACAGGTAATGTACTTGAAACATATATTTTTGGCAATCCATTATTGTTTGATGTTGATGGAATAACAGGATTATCTAAGGCGAAAAAAGATTCAAGTTATTATATTTCAGGGCAACATGGGTCTTATTACGACCAACATGGATGGATTTGTACGGATGCGCACATAGTAAAATTAGATAAATTTTTTAATTTAATTTGGGAAAAGAATTATGGGCAAACAAAACCAGGACAAAGTGTAAATGATATTGTATCTACATCAGATAATATGCAGGTACTATTAACACAGCATGTTACAGATAGTATTATAACTGATCTTAATATGTATTCAAGAGTTTTTAAATTCAAATCTGACGGAAAGGTACTTTGGTCAAGAAAATATTTTCAAGGCGATACTACTTTGTTGGTTCGTGGTCGTGCATGGGATATTGATGAAACAAGTGATAAGGGTTTTATACTTTGTGGTTCTGTTTATGATACAACAAATCTTTACCCGCCAATGCAAGCCTGGCTTGTAAAAACAGATAGCCTTGGTTGCGATGGTTTACGAAGTTGTAATGATACTGCTTTAGTTTGCCAGATATTGCAAGCTTCCGATACTGTTTGTAAAAACGATACAACATGGTTACATGTAAAATTTAAAGGAAGAAGTGCACCATACTTTGTATATGCAAATACAACTCTTGCGTTAGATAGCGTTTATTACCCTTACACGTTGCCATTATGGATAGACACTTTAGTTCCATATATTCCGACAACAACAGGAATGCAACAAGTAATAATAAAAATAAAAGACCCTTGGGGCTGGAACCAAAGCGATACAGTACAAATGTTTGTAAAAAATTGTAGTGCCGGAAACATAGAAGAAACTTGGTATCCCAAAAAAATAGAAATATTTCCAAACCCAACCACCAGCGAATTAAACATAAAAATACGAACAAACATTACGACACCGGTTTCCATAACAATATTTGACCTGCAAGGGAAAATAATAAAAATTATATCTCTAAAACAAAGTTTGTCAGTAATAAATGTGAGTGACTTAACACAAGGAATTTATGAAATAAAAATAGTAAGTGACAATTTTACTTTCAATGAAAGGTTTGTAAAGCTTTGACACAATGACTAAAATAAATAAAACCTGCCTATAACACCACCTACCTACTAGTTACCAACAATTAAATCAATAGATTTCACTCAATATCAAATTATTGCATTGGGTTGGGTATAGGATATCAAAAGGACTCTTAACATTAAGAAATGAACAATTAGCAACGTGTAAATAAATTATTGTAGTAGAAATATCACCATGTCAAAAAATTCTACAGCAAAAATATTTTTCACAACGAGAATTTATTTTTAATAAGATTAAATAAATACGCAATAGTTCAAAATATTTTAAAATAGTATTTATTTCAAAAATATAAAAAACGGGTAATGGAATACTTCCATTACCCGTTTTTACTTTTTCTATGTAAATTAAATAAAAAATTTGGATTTAAAATGAGAACCAAACTCAGTCTATTCTATTCAAATTTATCGAGATATATTGGGATGTATTGGGATAAAACGGAATATAGAAGTTTATATATCAATATATTTGAATCTACCTGAATTTATTTAATCTAGATTTTTTAGTATTCACTCAAACAAAATAAATTATATTACTTGCTTTTCAATTGTTTTCGAAATAAAATATAAAGCTGAAAAAATCTTTTAATTTTATTTAAGGTCAATTTTGATTTGTTACTTAAATAATATACAACAATATTGAAAGCTCAAACAATTTCCATAAAACTATTATGAAAATTATATTTTTATTCCTTTTGTAAAATTTATCAAATGTAAAAAATTGTGGTAAAAGTTTTCCATCTTTTCTTAAAAAGGAAAGGTCTTACGAAATGGCTAATAGTGAAATCATCCAAATTATCTTTTCGAGAAAGAAATAAATGCCCTTTTCAAGTTCTTTTCTAAAATAGTTGAATTATTCTTTCATTCACACAAATTTCTTAAGCTGAAAAAGAAATATTTTCGGTATAAATCAAAAAACATTTAATTATGGCAGAAGATTCAAAACCTATAATTGCACCTAACACAACTGGAAAACCTTCAGGAGGTGGAAAAGGTAATAATCCTCCGTAACCGATGGGTAATTATAAATGTAAAGGGGAAATTCCCCCTTACATTTAAGCTGATTGCTTCTCCTCTTTTTCGGGAGTTGATTTTTCTTTATATTTTTTATATTCCCTAATACCAATATAAATTGCTGTTCCGGCTAAGGTAATACCTCCTACCCACCATACCCAGTTAGGAATTTTATTAGACGATAGCATCTGTGATGATGTTAAATTATTTGACATCTCAGAAGCACCTGATAACGAGTTCAATTTTGTAACTGAATTAGATAAAGGATTCGGCATTACTAATCTAGGTTTCGGAATTGAAATTTTTGGTTCAATTTTAACCGATTGCCTGATACCATTAACATCCAAACTTTTCATATTGCCGATATTGGCTTTTGCCATTTGTTCAGCTAGTTTAAACATATCCATTTTAATCTATTTTTTTAATTATATAATTATCATTTTTTATTTCTAATTCGAAATCAAATATTCTGTAACATAATGTATTAGTCTGTTTATTAAAGTCTTTGTATTCAGTTAGAATATCAAAATGAAATCCCAATGCATCAAGAATATTTTTTAAACCTTCGGATTTTCCATGCAAAAAAAGGAAGTTAAGAGTTTTGCGACATTCTCTTAGTTTTCTTAAATCTCCATTTACTATAAGATTATCATTTTTTCTTTCATTTCTTTCTGAATATCCATGTTCATCGCAACAATATACAGCATCACTTCTTCTTACAGAAGGAATTTCTTTTGGTTCAGGGCAAAATCGGTATTGACAATACCGAATAGGCTTGGTTGAAAATATTTTTCTCATATCTTTAATTTTAATATTTAAGTTTTTTAGTTTGGCTTTTAGTTGCTTCTAATCTGATTTCTGTTATAGTCTTTCTTCCTTGAGAATTTATCCACTCATCAATATCACTTTTAAGGAAGACCAAACGCTTACCAATTTTTTTATGAGGAATTTCACGCTTATGTACCTTACCGTAAATGGTTGCCTTGGCAGGTTTTCCAGGTAAATAATTGCAAAGTTCATCTATAGAAAGCCATTGGGTGTTTTCAGTGTTTAATTGCGCCTGAGCTTTAAATAACTGTTCCAAGTAATCAACTTTAGAAATTAAGGTGGAAACAGCCTGTGGGAGAGTTTCAAATGTAACTTTAGTGAAATCCATACAGCATTATTTTTAAATAACGCTGCAATATATAGCAAGAATAATTTATTTGTTATAAAACGTACTAATCGTATGATTATACCTGCTAGTCGTATGATTATTCGTAATGACCCTATTTCATTAAAACTTTTTAGGAAATTTTTTGACAGGAATTTTATCGAAATTCTTAAAAACTTTGGTATAGGTAAAATTTGTGAAATTATTTGTCAATAGACCTACGTATTTATCTTTACATCTTGGAGATGGTTCTGTCAATGTTTTAATACAACAATATTGATAAAAATAGTAAAACAGTTCTTGAATTTTCTTTTTTTCACGACTGCCAAGATCTAATGTTATAGGTTCAATATTATCAGATCCAAGGAAAGCTCGTTTTATAAAATCATTAAATTGCATATTGTTTAAATATGTATTACCTTTTTTGTTCTCTACAGTAGTCAAAACACTAAAATATTCTTTTACCTTACTTAATGGCATTTTGTTAAAAATATTTTTTTCATTTTCTGGAATTTCTTCTTCAATAAAATCTTCTTTTGGAACTATTATTTTCTCTTGTTTTTTTGATGCTACATTATTTGCTGATGAAATTATTTGAAACTTACCTTCATAAAGCTTTACCATTTCTTTACAATATTCATCAGATGTTGACTTACTAAGTTTAAATCCAAATTCGTCAAAAACAAAACTATTAAAGCTATCAATGATTTTTCCTGATTCTAATGCTTGTTTATATGAATTAATAAGATAACACAAGATTTCTTCTTTAGAATGAAATCCTTTGTGATTTGTTGCGAGGAATATTTGAATTAATTGTTCAAAACAATTATCAAAAAAATATAGTTTAATATTAAATAGAGAGTTTAAATAATAGTTATTGCTTATTTTTTTACTGTTTGGTACTATAGTCTTAAAATACTTATGTAATAAAAATCTCATTACTTCCATACTAAATTTAATTTCAAATCTCTGTTCTTCTTTTTCAGAATATTGTTCTATTATTTTTCTGATAACTTCATCTTTAAATATTTCTGGAATAAAAACAGTAATTATTCCAATTTTACCGTTAATTTGGTTATAAAAAGAAATATTATATTCATCATTAAACTTTATTGCATTTTCATTAAACAAAATAACTTCATCTTCAACATTGTCACTTTCTTTTATGGCAGTTTCATCTATATTTAATAATTCTTTTTTAAAA
>CAIQJL010000081.1 GCA_903872185.1 uncultured Bacteroidota bacterium
ATAATGAGTTGCTTTACGCTCAAAAAATTCATTACATGCAGCTCTGAATCTAAACCAAATTTTATCAGAAACTCTTCTAGAAACAGGGCCTATTCTTTTCCAATCTTTTTGAAGTCGAATTAGATCTTCTGTTGTACGTTTCCAATCTGTACTCTCCTTTAACGACTCAGCTTTTAAACAAATATCTGTTTTTAATTGCAAGTTGTTATTTTCTTCTTCCATTATTATACTATAGAATTCTTTTTTTGCAATAAAGAATCTATCACTAGCATCTTTAAAACGTCTGAAAATTCTGTTATTCTCAGATTTCGGAACCATACCTATAGTTTTCCAAACTTGCTGTAATTCAATAAAACCATCAGTTGCAGTTTCCCATTCTTTAAAACGAGTATATACTTTTGATGCAATTTCTTCAGCTTTCTCGCAAAGAATAGTTTTTGCATTTAAATTACCTTCGAGTTCATCTTTTTTCTTTAAAAAATACTCCTGGTGAATTTTATGAATTATAGTAGTTGCTTCTCTAAATCTAACCCAAATCTCTTCCTTTTTATCTGGTGAAATTGGTCCAATTTCTCTCCAGCGCTCATGAAAAATCTGAAGTTCGCCAAATGCTTTACGAATATCAGTTTCTAAGATTAAAGATTCTACTTTTTCGCAAAGTTCGATTTTAGCCTCCAGATTGCGGCGTAAATCCATATCACGAGCTTCGTTGTTAAGCTTTATCCAATTATAAAATCCTTGAACATGAAAATGGTATAAATCATAAAGCTCTTTCATTTCCTTTTGAGGAACCAAACCTGTATGCTTCCATTTATTTTGCAAATGATGGAATTCTTCAAATGTATTCTGAAGCGATTCTGGTTTGTTTATAAGATCCTTAATATGTTCAATAATCTCATATTTAACTTTTAAGTTATGCGCTTTTTGTTCATCTAAAGATTTAGAGAGTTCTGTTTTACGTTCACGATAATCTTTATAAAGCTGTTTAAATTCATCTTCAAGTACATCTTCAATTGCAGTGTATTCTTCTAATACGCCACCATCTTCGATAAACTTTTTACGTCGCTCTTCGTTTTCTGCTTTATGCTTTTTATAAAAATTTACTTTTAGATTTTCAATCTCATTACGTAAATATGTTATTTCGCCTTCACTTAAAAGTTGTTTAAACTTTTGAATTAACTCATATTTTGTAAGTCCAGAATAATCAATATAGCTAACATCAACATCCATAGTTGGAACACCACTTGCAGAATCTAAATCAGTTGATGAAACTTCTTCTTCTTCCAGCTCTTGTTCCAGGTGTAACTCAAATGTTGTATCAGCAATATTCTCCACAACTTCACTAACGTGCATACTTTCAATCTGATTTTCAGCTTGTATAGTTTGCTCGCTTACTAAATTACTTTCAGTTTTATTATTTTCTTCTGAAAGATCACCAATTGGTGTTTGATTTAAATCGTTTTGTTCCATGAAATCAATACTTTTTCGCAAAAACTAAATTGAGGTTTTAATCCACGAAATTATACATTTAACAGCTAAAAGCAAAAAATGTCATGAATAATAAATCAAAAAAAGTAAGCTTAATAAAATACAAATAATAGAACATCATCTTTTTCACTCATAATTACATCACATACACAACATATATACCTGCTCTTAAATACGTTACCGACCGATTGCAATTAACATATAATATCATTTATGTAATAAATATTTAACAAAAAAATAAGGAGAATAAAATATTTTTGCTTGTGATAAATGCAATTTGCTAATTTTGAAGAAAAATAAAATCATTTGAAAGATCAATTTTTACAGTTTTCGGTTAAAAAGAATTTATTTTCCAAAAACGATAAAATTATAGTTGCAGTAAGTGGTGGAATTGATTCCTGTGTTCTACTTTTTCTGCTTTTTGAATTAGATTTCAACTGCGTTGTTGCACATTGTAATTTTTCATTAAGAAATGAAGAATCAGACAATGATGAAGACTTTGTAAATGAATTGGCAAAAAAATACAATTTTGATTTTGAAACTAAAAAATTTGATACTACTCTATTTGCAGAAGAAAGTGGCATTAGTATTCAAATGGCCGCAAGAGAATTACGATATAACTTCTTTGAAGAAATAAGACAAAAACATAATTGCAAAATAATTGCAACAGCACATCATGCTGATGATAATATTGAAACGCTATTTATAAATCTAATTCGCGGAACCGGGTTAAAAGGTCTTTCGGGAATTCCAGTTAAAACCGAAAGAATTGTAAGACCATTATTATTTGCAACAAGAAATGAAATAAATGCTTTTGCAAAAAGAAATAATATTAAATGGAGAGAAGATTCAAGTAATCAATCGGTAAAATATATGCGAAATAAAATTCGTCATAATTTATTGCCTATGATTGAAGAAATTAAACCTGGTTTTAGTAAACAAATTCTCAGAAATATTGAACATTTTAGTGAAACAGGAAATCTGCTTAAAAGAATTCTTAATGAAAAAATTGAAGAAATCACTTTTAACTCTGACAATAAATTATTTATTGATATTTCTGAATTACTAAAATCAGAATCTGGAAAAACAATTTTGTATGAAATAATTGCACCTTATGGATTTAATCCTAAACAAATTAATAAAATTTGGTCAACTATTAATGGTGAATCTGGAAAGGTTTTCTATTCTAAAAATTATTGTTTGAATAAAGACCGAGACAAAATAATTATTAGTCAAATACATACTTCCAATACAAAACGCAAATATTATATTGACGAAATTCAGGAATGGATATCTGAACCAGTTGAAATGTCGATAAACTATCTTTCATGGGAGAGTTCGATGGCGATTTCAAAAAATAATAATATTGTTATGCTAGACGCTGACAATATAGAATTTCCGCTAATAATTAGGTGTTGGGAACATGGCGATTATTTTAAGCCAATTGGAATGCAGGGCTTTAAAAAATTGAGCGATTTTTTTATTGATAATAAAATATCTAAGGTTGATAAAGAAAATATTTGGATTATTGAATCTGCAAATAGAATTGTTTGGGTAATAGGACATAGAATAGATGACAGATTTAAAATATCTGGATCAACAAAATCAGTAATTAAATTACAAATATTTAATACATTTACCTGAGTATAATATATAAAGCCATGAAATTAAATAGCATTTTTATTCTTCTTATTTTCAATTTCAGTTTTTTTGTTGCTTTTTCTCAAAACACAAATGAACCTGGAGTTTTAACACCAGATACAAGTAAAAATAAAAATCTCAATATCCCTACTCCAAATGGTAATGGAGGGGGAATTCAGAAAATGGAAGAACTTGAACTAAAAGAAGAAGCTCCAAATAAAAGCGAGCCAGTTCCCGGTGCAGAAATTTTAATAGAACAATCATCAGAAGATATTCCTACTCAAAGTTCAAAACCAGTTAAAGCAGCAATTATAGAAGATAAAGACAAAACGAATAAAAACACTAAAAAGCCTAAAAACAAATAAGCTCACATTTCTGCAAGCTTATTTATAAATAGTTGATGTTTAAAATTTTATTCTTTAACTTTTACTAATTGAATATCAAGCTCAATCATTATAAACCCTTTCGGAATTGACTGTCCTTCTGTTACATTTACTTTTCTTATAACACCAGAATAAGGAACTTTAATTGTGTTTTTCATTTTCATGGCATCAATTACCAAAAGCTTATCTCCTTCAATAATAGAGTCACCTTCATTTATATATATTTTACTAACAGTTCCAGGTATTAAAGATGACACTAATGAAGGGTCTGCAATTTGCCAAACTTTTCTATTTTCGAACTTTTTAGTAATTATAGTTTTATACTTAGTATCTTCAATATTAAGCATCTTATACTCAACCTCTTTATTTACAAGTTCTTTCTTCTTCATATCTTTCATTTTTGATTAAAATGGTGGAATACCATGTTTCTTTTGTGGATTTGTATTGGTTTTATCTTTTGATACAGAAATTGCATGAACTAAAAGCCTTCTGGTTTCTTTTGGTTCAATAACAGTATCGATATAGCCCTTAGCTGCTGCCACATATGGATTTGCAAACCTATCTTTATATTCTTTTACTTTTAGTTTGCGCATTTTTTCTGGATCTTCAGCCTCAGAAATTTCTTTCTTGAAAATAATATTTGCTGCACCTTCTGGTCCCATTACAGCAATTTCTGCACTTGGCCATGCAAATACAAAATCGGCACGTAAATGACGAGAACCCATTGCTATATATCCTCCACCATAAGCTTTACGAAGAATTACTGTTACTTTTGGTACAGAAGCTTCGCTATATGCATAAAGTAATTTAGCACCATGTCTAATTACACCAGCATGTTCCTGATCTACACCTGGTAAATAACCTGGTAAATCAACTAAAGTAATTATAGGAATATTAAATGCATCACAGAAACGAATAAATCTTGCTGCTTTATCTGAGGAATCAACATCTAGAACTCCTGCAAGATACATAGGTTGATTACAAACAAAACCAACTGTTTCACCATTCATACGGGCAAAACCAATTACAATATTTTGTGCCCAAAGTTCGTAAATTTCAAAAAAGTCGCTATCATCGGCAACAGCACGAATTACATTTCTTACATCATAAGGTTGCTTTGGATCTCCAGGAACAACAGATTCTATATTAAATTCTTTCTTAGGTTCTTTTGGTTTAAAGGAAAGAGCTTTTCTACTATTATTCCAAGGAATAAATGTTACAAGTTTTTTTATTTGCTCGAAACATTCTTGTTCGGTAGTTGCAAAAAAGTGAGCATTACCGGTTATTTCTGCATGAACGCGAGCACCTCCAAGGTCTTCCATTGATATCTCTTCGCCTAAAACTGTCTTAATAACCTCTGGACCAGTGATAAACATTTTAGAAATATTATCAACAACAAAAACAAAATCAGTAAGAGCTGGAGAATAAACTGCACCACCTGCACAAGGGCCAAGAATAACAGAAATCTGTGGAATAACTCCTGAAGCAAGAGTATTTCTGAAGAAAATATCTCCATAACCAGCTAAAGAATTTACACCTTCCTGAATACGTGCACCACCAGAATCATTAATACCAATAAGCGGTATTCTTAATTTAAGTGCATGATCCATAATTTTTGTGATTTTACGAGCATGCGAAAGTCCCAATGAACCTCCAGCAACAGTAAAATCCTGAGCGAAAAGGCAAACAGGTGAACCATAAATAGTTCCTGTTCCAATTATTACACCATCACCGTGTAAAACTTTGGTATTCATATCAAAGTCGCGAGCTTCATGCTCAACAAATAAATCATATTCATTGAAAGAATCTTTGTCAAGTAGTGCAAGAACTCTTTCACGAGCAGTCATTTTACCCATTGCATTCTGCTTTTCAATAGCTTTTTCGCCACCTCCCGACTGGGCTTGCTCTCTTCTCTTTAATAATTCAATAGTTTTACTTTTTAACGACATATCTTTAAAGTTTAGTTAACAATTAATTGTTAGATAATTAATTAGGAAACACTTTCCCAAATTATTAATTGCACAAAATTACAAAAATAAAACAAGGGCTAAACTGATTTAGCTCATATTATAATTTATAAGAATTTTAATTTCCTGATTTAAATGCCTTTAAATGGTTAATAAAAATAGTAAATAACACTATTTTGGAGTTAACCTGTAAAGAAAAATTGCAATAACAGAATAAATTATTGTAGGCAAACACACACCTAAAATTGGAGGAAGGGTACCACCAATAGCCATATTTGTAGATATTTGCAAGAATAATATATACGAAAAACTTAACGTTAATCCAATTCCTAAATGCATACCTATACCTCCTCTTACTTTCCTTGAAGAAACAGATAGCCCGATTATCATTAACACAAAAGCACTTAAAGGATTTATCATTCTCTGATATTTTTGTACCTGATATGCTTCAACATTCTCAGACCCTTCAAGTTTTTGTTCTTCTATAAATTCATTCAACCTATTATAATCCATTGTCTCAACCATCTCTACCCTTCTTTTAAAATCTTCTGGAATTAATTTTATTACAGTATCCAGAGATGCACCCTTCACTATATTATCATGATCGGTTGCAAAAGTTCTTATATAATAGTTATTTAAGGTCCAACAATTTTTAGTACTATCCCACTTAGCAAATTCTGTCATTAACTTTGAAACCAGTTTACCATTTTCAATTTTTTCCATTGAAAATTTATATGCAATATCAGATTCAACAGAATAGCTTTCAAGATAAACAAATACTCCCGGCTGAATTTGCTTATGAATATTTACCTGATCATTTCTATATGGGTTACGAATATATTTAAACTCAAACTCCAACTTCTTTTTAGTTGAATATGGGATTACAAAATTTGCAAGAAATAAAGAAAGAATTGCAATTACTGCAGCCGAGATAAAATAAGGTCTCATAATTCTTCTAAAACTAATGCCACTGCTTAAAATTGCAATAATTTCTGAATCCTGAGCCATTTTTGAAGTAAAGAAAATGACAGAAATAAAAACAAATAAATAACTAAAAAGATTAGTGAAATATGGAATAAAATTTAAATAGTAATCGAAAATAATTTTCTTAAATGGTGCTTCGCCAGTAATAAAATCGTCCATTCGTTCTGCAAAATCGAAGATAATAGCAATACTAATAATTAGAATAATAGAATAGAAAAAAGTTCCTAAAAACTTTTTAATAATATAGACATCTAATCTTTTTAGTCCTGGTATTCTCATAATCGTTGCGAAACCTGTTTTACCATTTCATTTTTCCAAGAAGAAAATGTACCATCAGTAATTTTGTTACGAGATTCGTTTACAAGCCAAAGATAAAAACTTAAATTATGAATGCTTGCAATTTGTGGCCCCAGCATTTCACCACTAATGAAAAGATGTCGTAAATACGCTCTTGAGTAACAACTATCAACAAAGGAAGTTCCATTATTATCTATTTCAGAAAAATCTAATTTCCACTTTTCATTTTTAATATTTATTATGCCTTGCGATGTAAAAAGCATTCCATTGCGTCCGTTACGTGTTGGCATAACGCAATCAAACATATCTATTCCTCGCGAAATTCCTTCAAGAATGTTTGCAGGTGTTCCAACTCCCATTAAATATCGGGGTTTATCTAATGGTAAAATTTCATTAACAACCTCTATCATTTCATACATCATTTCTGCTGGCTCGCCTACAGAAAGACCACCAATTGCATTTCCATCTGCACCTTTTGATGCAATTTTTTCAGCAGATTTTTTACGAAGATCTTTATAAACACTTCCCTGAACTATAGGAAAAAAAGTTTGACTATAACCATATTTCGATTCGGTGTTTTTATAATGATCAAATCCACGATCGAGCCAACGATGAGTTAGATCTAAACTTTTACGGGCATATTCATATTCGCATGGATAAGGAGTACACTCATCTAAAGCCATCATGATATCACTACCTATTATTCTTTGTGTATCAATAACATTCTCTGGAGTAAACAAATGCCTTGAACCATCAATATGTGATTGAAATTTAGCACCTTCATCTGTAAGTTTCCTTCTAGCTGCTAATGAAAAAACCTGATATCCTCCACTATCTGTAAGAATTGGCTTTTTCCAATTCATAAATTTATGCAAACCACCTGCTTTTTCTATAACCTCTAATCCGGGACGTAAATAAAGATGATAAGTATTTCCGAGAATTATCTGAGCTTTTATATCATCTTCTAAAGTATTTTGATGAACTGTTTTTACGCTTCCAACAGTGCCTACAGGCATAAAAATAGGAGTCTGAATTTCTCCATGCCCAGTAGTAATTACTCCAGTTCTGGCTTTTGAATTATTATCGTTTAAAAGAATTTTAAAATACATGTTTAAAATATAAGCGGCAAAGGTATTAAAAAGTACTTAAAGTGCCTAAAGTACTTAGAGTGCCTTAAGTTAAAAATCAACAAAAATAGAACTGTCGCCCCGAGGCACTCTAAGGGTGAACTACGAACTCCTCAGTCTTCGAGAACCTCAGACTGACATTTGGGAAAGTACTTAGAGTGCCTTAAGTTAAAAAAATTAATACTCCAAATACTCCTGAAACAGCATTTCCAGATATGATTTTCCGTTTCGGTTTACTTTTACACTATCTTCTTTATAAGTATATTTAGCAGAATAATAAGTATTCTGGCCTTCATCAAAGACAAAGAAATTATCAGGTTCTACCCAGCCCAAACCACCATCGAATGCATAATAAGAAAATGATTTAGAGTAAGGATTAAAAAGATTTTTACTCCAATGGTATTTATCATGTTTTAAACCAAGTTGAGAAAGTAAAGTTGCAGCCAAATCGGTTTGCGAACATGGCATTTCCATTCTTTTGCCTTTCATTTCTGGGATTAAAACATTTCCATATAACAACATAGGAATATGGCGATATTCGGGAGAATATATCATCCAATTTCGGGGAGAATTATGGCTATGATCAGCAACAAGAATAAAAAGTGTATTGTTATACCATGATTGTTTTTTTGCTTTTGCAAAAAAATCGCCCAGACAACTATCAGTATAAAATGCCGAATTAATAAAACCTTTTGAATCGCCACCCCAATCAAAAACTTCAGGGAAAGGCTGATCGTAAGGATTATGACTTGAGAGCGTAAAAGCAGCTGCAAAAAATGGCTGAGGATATTTATTTATTCTTTTAAGCCAGGTATCAAGCATATATTCATCATGTACACCCAATCGCCCTTGTGGTACATTTGACGGAAAATCTTTTCCTTCAAAAATATCATCAAATTTGTTATAATAAATCAGTCCTTTAATATTTCCATAACTTAACTGTCCACCAAACATAAAGGAAGTATGATAACCCTGTTGCTGGATATCACGAGCAACACAAGGCAATTTTACATATTTATCGAGCTGGTTTACCATTATAACATTAGACAATGCCGGATACCCGCATAAGACAGCAGCAATTCCCTGATCACTAAGAGAGCCACTTCCATACATTCTTGAAAAAACAACACCATCAGAAACCAGTTTATCAAAATTAGGGGTTATACTATCGTATCCTCCAATAGAATGAATTAAATCACCCGAAAAACTTTCCAACAAAATTAAAACAACATTTGGGCGCTTTGTTGTTAAAATAAATTGAGTTGTGTCTTTTTCAACAGAATAGAGAGAATCGACAGTTTTTTCGGCATTGGAAAGTTTATAAAACACAAAGGGATTAGTATTTTTATAGCGCATATTTTTAGTAACACTAGCCATAATATTCCACTGTGAATTTACTGCTGCAAGATTTAAAAAATTATTTTTAGAAAAATACACATCGGTCTGATGAACTGGAATTGGCTGGTATCCGCCTCTAATACCTAAAACAATTAAAACAGGTACTGAAATTAAAAACAAAAATGAAACTAAGAAATTTCGTTTTTCAAGTATAAACCTAACATGAAAATATTTTCTATATAAAAAAACAGCTAAACCAGTTAAAATAACAATACCAAATGCTCCAAATATCAACTCTGACCATTTTGCTGAATGAAAAACTTCTGAAGGTTGAGCCCAATATGAAACTGCTTTAAAATTTAGTTTTACATGCCACTCTCGATATAACGGCAATTCTCCAATTGATATAATAACAGCTATTAATATAAGCAAAAAAGAAAACCACAAATTAATAATATAAAAACCTTTCCATTTTATTAATGACTGAAAAAGTAAAACAACAAATGGGAATCCTAACAAATAACAAGCAGTTGATGTATCAAGAATTATACTATACCAGAATACTTTTAATATTTCAATAAAATTAGAATTAAACAGCTCATTATAATTATACAGCAAAAATACAATTCTTAACAACTGGAATAACAACATCCAGAAAAGAAACTGTTTTAAGAAAATATATGGAATTCGTTTTGCCATTTATTAATTTTCATCAAATGTCATCCTGAGGTACTCGAAGGATGAATCCCACATTTCGAGTGCCTCAATGTGACTATTAGTTAGCATCACCCATTTCTTTCATGATCTTTGAAATTTCTGCTTCACTATTATGAAGTTTTTCTTTACAAAAAGATAATAATTCGGCAGCTCTTTTAACTTGTTTTGCAAGATTATCAATTTCAATTTCTTCGTTTTCTATGCTAGAAACAATTTTTTCAAGTTCAGCATATGCCTTGTTATATGTTAGCTCTTGTTTTGCCATTTTTATTTCATTTATTTACAATACTAGAAATTTTTCCATTAATAAATTCAGTTTCTATTTGTGTTCCATCTTTAATACTTTCAATATTTTTTATTTGCTTACCATTAAGAGTGGTTATAGAAAATCCCTTTTTTAATATCGTTACTGGCTCGCATTGATTTAATATTCTTTGAGTTGAATCAATTTTAATTATCTGATTCTGAAGCATTGTTTTTAATGATGATGAAAATTTATCCTGTTCAAATTTAATTTGTCGTTTCTGAATTTTTAACATATCAGACCATGAATATCTTATTTTATTTTCAATCTCATTTATATCAAAATTAACTACAGAAAATTTTCTTGAGCTTGCAATTGCAATATTATAACCTGACCGAAGAAGACTTTCTTTCTTATCACGAACAAGATTTTTTGCAAAATATGTTATACGTTCAGAAATTAATTCAATTTCATGTTCTTTGTTATCAATTATATTTTGAGCTTCGCTAATTATTTGCTCAGACATTGAATAAATTTCATTTGCAAAAACTGATAATTTATCAATTAAAAATGCAGCAGCTGCAGTTGGTGTTTTAACACGTGTATTTGCAACCATATCGACAACACTCTGATCACGCTCATGACCAATACCTGCAATTACCGGAAGTGGAAACTGACAAATATTTGAAGCTAAGTTATAACTATCAAAACAACTTAATTCTGCACGACTTCCTCCTCCACGAATAATTACAACAACATCAAAATATTCGATATTGTTATATATTTTATCTATTGCATTTAAAATAGAATTCTCTGCAGCCTCGCCCTGCATATAAGCCTGAAACAAACAAGGATAAAAAACAAAACCAAATTCATTATTTATTAACTGCGAAATAAAATCATCATAACCAGCAGCAGTAATTGAAGAAATAATTGCAATTCGTTGAGGAACTACAGGCATTTCGAGTTCTCTATTCATTTCAAAAACACCGTCTGAAACAAGTTTCTGTATTGTAAGTGTTCGCTTTTGTTCCATATCACCAACAGTATATGCTGGATCGATATCATGAACAGTTAAACTTAATCCATATAGCTCATGAAATTCAACAGATACATTAACTAGAATTTTCATTCCCTGTTCTAATGTGCTATTTGTTGATGTTTCAAAATATGGTTTTATAAGTCTGTAAGTATTTGCCCAGATATTAGCTCTGGCTTTTGCTACAAGGTTATCTGAATCTTCATCTTTTTGAATAAATTCCAAATAACAATGACCAGAATAATTCTGACGTATTTCACTTATTTCGGCAACAATCCAATAAGTTTTAATTAGATTGTCTTTTAAAACCTCTTTAACAATGCCATTTAGCTGTGATAATGAAATGAATTCGTGAGCCATATTATTTTTTCACTATCATTTTCTTGAATGTATCTATTTCTGTTTTAATTTTTAAAACATAAGAACCAGACACAACAGTTTTTAAATTTGTTAAATTTATAGTATTTAAACTATTTAACAATAATTTAGAAGAAGTTTTAAGAACCACATTACCCAACATATCAGTCAATTCTATTTCAATTGCGTTACATTTTACAGAATAAAATTCAATATATATATCGGAATTAAAAGGCACAGGATAAATATTTTTAATCTGATCAGTTTTAACTGCAACAATTGGCACATTACTTAATAAAGCATTAGCAACTTCGAAATTAGGAATACCATATCCCATTAATGTATCCGGTGTTAAATATTTAGAAGCACTTTTTATTACAGCTTCTCTTATCTCCATACTTGTGGCCGTGGGATGTGCCTGCCATAAGCACGCACACATTCCTGCAATAATAGGACAAGAAAAAGAAGTCCCATTTCCCTGAACTACATTTCCGCTTCCATCAACAACCGTTGTTGATTTGCCCATAGCAGCAACATCAGGTTTCACTCTGCCATCTGCTGAAGGACCAGCAGATGTAAAAGATGCTGGCTGTCTTAAAGAATCAACTGCACCAACAGTTAAAATACTATCAGCATCAGATGGAAAACCTATTTTATGCCATGGTTGACTTCCAGAGTTACCAGCGCTTACAACTACAACCATTCCTTTTCCAGATGCAATTGTAGCAGCTTTACTTGCAACAGAGACATCACCTGTTAGTTCAGCCCAAGTATGATCCATTGTTGCATCATTAAATAAGTTATAACCTAAACTTGAACTTATAATATCTGCTCCCAAGCTATCAGCATATTCGGCAGCACAAGCCCAGTTATATTCTTCATAAATATATTCTGTGGCACCTTCCTCACTTAATAAAAGTGTAAATGTTGCTCTGGGTGCTGTTCCAACAAAAGAACCTGGAATTATACTTGCAATAGTTGATAAAACACTGGTTCCATGAGTATGAGATTCATAAACTGAATTATTATAATTTCCAATAACAAAATTCCTGGTAGAAACAATTCTATTATTATTAAAAAGTGAATCAAATGCATGTGCTGTGTTTGTGGCTAAAAAACCTGCATCAATAATTGCAATCAACATTCCTTCGCCTTTATAACCTAAATTATGTAGCACATTTCCATTTAACATCGAGATCTGATTTTTTCCAGAACCATAGCTATAATAATCGGAAAGTGTTTCTGTCTCCATTTTTATAGAAGTTGCATTCTTTGCAAATACTGGTCTTACATATTTAAATGACTGCACAAATGAAATTCCAGATAAAGTATTTAAGACAGTAGTATCTGATAACTTTACCAACACTCCATTTAACCATTTTGATGTATTAAAAACTATTAGACCAAGATGCGACATACTATCAACATAAAACTGACTAACAGGAATATCTGCTGAATTAACATAAATGCTTTGACGCGAACGTCTGTCAAGTGCACGTTGTGATAAAAACTGACCTGGATCAGAAATAGAAAAACCTGAATTTAGTTTATCTGTAAATTGAATCCAATATACTCCAGGTTTCTTTTGAGAAAAACCAAAGATAGAAATGAATAGCAAAGTTGTAAAAAGTATAATTTTCATTTTAATATTTTAATTATTTGAAATTAATGTTTGGTAATATAAACGTCCAACTGAAATTCTTTGTTCTATAGGTTTAGTAATATCAATTACTGTTGATTTATCTATAATGCTTATTTCTGTTTTATTAATTAAACCTATTTCTTTAGCATATTGTTCAACTTCATAATTTTTATGAATATAACTTTCATCATCTTCTTCAATAACAGTTAATACAGAATTATAATTTTTTCCATTTAAAACTAAATTTTCATTAATACTTTTAATCTCAAAATATTTAGGTTCTAAAAAATTAAACGCATTTCCATTCCAGATTTCAAATTTATTTGGAGGAAAAACAATTTTAACAATTCGTAAATTTTCTTCAACTTGCTGAGCTTGGTTATTCTTAATTTGAGCAACCCATAAATCACTAATTTCCCATGATAGTATAGTATCATTTTTAATATACCTTTCCAATCTCCATGCTTTACTTCCAGAATTATCAACATACTCTAAGCAAATTTTTTCTTTCAAATAATAATTAGACGTATCATATTTATTTATAGCTGCATCAATATTAATTTCAGTAACCTTATAAACTCTTTCAAAACCTTCTCTTAGAGGAAAATATTCATAGCTAATATCAATAGTATTTTCAGTCCCTTTTCGGCAACCGTAACAAATTAGAATAAATAATATGGCAAAATAAAATATTTTTTTCATTTTGCAGAAATTAATCAGTTTGATATAATAGTCTGGCTATATAACCTACCACGTGATATCCTTTGTTCAATAGGTACTCCTGGAATTATTAGGGCATATTCTATTGCAATTATTGTTTTGTTAATTAACCCAACATTAACTGCATATTGCTCAAAAGTATGATACTTATTTATCATCGTTTCGCTTTTGTCCTGATAAACCGTTAATACCGAATCAAATAATAAGTTATTTATTTCTATTTTTTTGTCAATATCAGAAATAGTAAAAGTTTTTGGCGTTAAAGTATTATAAGCATTTCCATTCCAAATTGCTCCCAATTTTGGAGGAAAAATAACTTTAACAAATCTTTGGTTTTCTTCAATTACAAATGCCTGCTTATTTACAATCTGATTTTCCCAAACATCAATTAATATCCATTGTTGAGTTGAATCAGCTCTTCTATACCTAACAAGCCTCCATGCGGGCTCACCAGCAATATCATAATAAAAAGAATCAACAACTTCTTTTAATTCATATGTAATTGTAGTGTCAATATTAATATCTTTATCAACTGTTCTGTCTTGAACTAGATAAATTCTTTGTAAACCTTTAGTTAACGGGAAATACGAATAATGAAAATCAATTTCCTTAAAAGCATTTTCTTTTTTACAACCTAAAAAAAATACAGTTATAATAATCAGGAATACAGCTATTTGTCGAAAGTTCATAAATTATACTAAGTAAATACAAATTTACATAATAATTCCGCCACCTACAACATCATTTCCTTCGTAAAAAACTGCAGACTGTCCGGGCGCAACTGCATGCATAGATTCTTTTGTAACTACTACTATAAAATCATCTTTAGGTAAAAGGCTTGCTGCTATTGGTGGTGTTCTAAATCTTATTTTAATTTCTACTTCTTGATTGGCTTTTATTTCGGAATATTTAATTAAGTTAATCTTACTAATGCTAAGATTATGACTAATTAAATCTTCGTAACTACCTAAAACAATTTCGTTTCTTAAAGGATTAATTGCCACAACAAAACGGGGTTCTCCAAGGGCAATTCCCAATCCTTTACGCTGGCCAATTGTATAATATGGAAAACCTTTATGTTGGCCTAAAATTTTCCCTTCAGTTGAAATATAATTACCAGCACCAATAGTTTCGTCAATATCTGGAACCTGTTCTTTTAAAAAATCGCGATAATTATTTTCAGGAATAAAGCATATTTCCTGACTCTCACGTTTTTCTGCTAGTTTCACCAAACCTCTTAATGCCGCTTGTTTTTTAATATCAGATTTCCGCCATTTTCCCAATGGAAAAATTGTTCTTGCAAGATTTTCCTGAGTCAGCATCCATAAAAAGTAACTTTGATCTTTTGACTCATCAGCACCACGGCTTAAAACATATCTGTCATTTTCTTTTCTAACCTGTGCATAATGACCGGTTGACACATATTTACAGTCTAAAGCATCGGCAAGTTTTATTACTTCGCCCCACTTTGTTTCAGCATTACATCTAACGCACGGGTTTGGTGTTCGACCAACTAAATATTCGCTTACAAATTCTGAAATTACAGTATTTTTAAAATGTTCGCGTAAATCGAGTACATGATGAGGGATTCCAATTTTTTCAGCAAAATTTTTCGCTTCCATTATAGAATCAATGCTACAACAGCCTTTTTGTTTTTCCCAACAACCTTCTGAAATATAATCCCATGTGCGAAATGTTACACCAATTAAATCATATCCTTCTTCTTTTAAAAATAGAGCTGCCAGAGAACTATCAATGCCACCGCTAAGGCAAATTAAAACTTTTTCTTTTAACATTATTCAAAATTACTTCCATTTTTGCCCCCACCATTATAAAAACTCCCTTCATTAGGTTCAGGAATTTTGCCCTTCATACCCTCCCATTCTTTCATTTGCTTTTTGAATTCCTCGTCAAATTTTTCTTCGTTAACCATATGCCCGTTAATATATTCAACCTCTTTCAATACAGTTCCATCAGGATTATAAGTAGTCCATTTACCATCAGGAGAATCGCTTTTATATTTACCTTTCAAATAAATTCTTCCATTTTCGTAATAAACATTAAAAGAGCCATCACGTTTATCATTAACATGTTTAGTTTCAAATCTTACTATACCATCTTCGTAAAGTGTTTTCCATACACCATTTTTCTTTCCATCTTTATAAGTGAGTATCATTAGTTGCTTTCCGCTTGGATAATAACTTTTAGAAGCCCCATCTTTTATACCTGCCTTATAAGATTCAGATGCCTTTAAAACACCATCCATTCCATAATAATTCCAGATACTGTCTTTTACATTTTGATTAATATATTTTCCATCGGCCATTTTCTTACTACTATCCCAGTATAAATTTGCATAACCAACACTTCCTGTTTTATTATATTTGACATAAGCTTTTAAAGTTCCGCTTTCATAATATCTTTTATAATCACCTATTAATTTATTACTTACAAAGTAACCTGTAAAAGCAGTTTTTCCGCTTGCGAATTTTCGGTGCCAGTTTCCCTGGCGATTTCCCTGAATATCGGTATAATTAATTAATTTGGCTGTATCAGCTTTTTGTCCTACATTTTGAGCAGATACTGATGGTAATATGATTATTACAAATATAATTAAGACTAATAATTTTTGCATTTTATTTTAGTTTTAATAAACAACGAAATTAATAAAAAAAAATTACCCAACTCTTCTGCTATTTCGGATTTGTAATTAGGAGTGTTCGGAAGAATGTAAAACTTAAAACTCCACGTTGTTAACAATTTTAATTGTTTTAAGCGATCTGTTTCAAAAATTCCTACATTTCAACATGTTTTTGTCCTTTCTGTTTATAACTATCAGCAAAAGAGGCGTGTAATTAAATTTTTGCATTTACTTTTGTCTTTTAATAGGATGATAAATGTTGCCAAAAGAAAAAAAGATATCTGTAATTAATCTGCTTACATTGTTACCAGATGAAGAACTAAATCGAATAGCAAACAAAACAAATGTTAATTATTATGTTAAAGTTTTAGATGGCAAAAGTGTTCTTTATTTAATACTTTATGCACTTATTGAATGCCAACGTAATAGTCTGCGTACAATGGAAGACATTTTTAACAGCTCTGCATTCAAGTTTCTTTTTAATCTGACAGCTTTTAAAACCGTTAAGTATAATTCGATTTCTGAGCGATTATCTGTAATTAATCCTGATTTTTTCAAACAAGCTTATGAGTTAATTTTCAAACAGTATAGCCAATATTACAATGATGTTGAAATTGAAAACCATAAGCTAATTCGTGTAGATTCTACTATGATTGCCGAGGCAGCAAATAAGCTAAAGAAGGGAATGAATGTCGGATTAAAGAAAAATGGAAAAAAACAAATTAAGTATACTATTGGCTATGATGGATTTTTTCCTTGTACATCTGAGTTATTTACTGATAAACAGTGCTTGTCTGAAGACAAAACTATTCCAGAAGTTATTTATAAATATGCAAATACAAACAAGTCTTCCATTTTTGTTTTTGATCGCGGAGTCCAAAGTAGAGAGGTTTTTTGCAATCTAAATGAACAAACAACATTATTTGTTACTAGGCTTAAAAAAAATGCTAATTATAAAATAGTAGAGGAAATAGAACACGGTAACAATAGACCAGTAGGTGTGTTAGAATTAATAGATGACAAAAAAATTCTTTTAAAATTATATCATACAAAAACGTTAAATGAAAATAATTTTCGCTTGATAACTGCAATACATCCCAAAACGGGAATAACATACTACTTTCTAACAAATATATTTGATAAAAGCGTTGAAGAAATTTTATCCTTTTATAAAAAACGCTGGGACATAGAAGTGTTTTTTAGATTTCTAAAACAAGAGTTAAATTTTAGTCATATCACATCAACCAGCGAAAATGGAATGAAGGTTATGCTTTATATGACTTTAATTTCTTCAATGTTAGTATTGATATATAAACGGCTAAACCAAGTTGGATACAAAACAGCAGTTAGAAGAATTTCGTTTGAACTGAATGAATTTATTATTAAACTCGTTGTAAAGCAATGTGGTGGCGATCCAAGCCTCGTATTTCGATAAAAATCAAAATCGGATATCAAATTTTAGGGTTCAAATTTTTCTTCCGAACACTCCTAATTGCAAATCCG
>CAIQJL010000082.1 GCA_903872185.1 uncultured Bacteroidota bacterium
AAGCTTACAAAGAATTTGTTCAGACATTACCAAAGTAGAGCTAAATAATATTTTTTCATTTGGTTTTTGTAATTTCGTAGCCTGAAAGTTATAAAATTTTACAAAAATGAGTCAGAACTTACATATCTACAATACAATAAATAGGAAAAAAGAAGAATTTGTTGCTCTAAATCCTCCTTTTGTAGGAATTTATGTTTGTGGTCCAACAGTATATGGAGATCCACATTTAGGTCATGCACGACCAGCCATTACTTTCGATGTTTTATTTCGTTACCTTGTTTTTTTAGGAAATAAAGTTCGTTATGTAAGAAACATAACTGATGTTGGCCATTTAGAAAACGACGCCGATGAAGGTGATGATAAAATTGCTAAAAAAGCAAGGCTTGAGCAAATAGAACCGATGGAAGTTGTTCAGTATTATACTGACAGGTATCATACTTTTATGGATATGCTTAATGTAAAAAAACCAAGTATTGAGCCTCGCGCTTCTGGTCATATTATCGAACAATTACTTCTTATCGAAGAAATTGAAAAGAATGGTTTTGCATATGAAAAGAACGGTTCGGTTTATTTTGATGTTGAAGCTTATTCAAAAAAATATCACTACGGAAAACTTTCAGGTCGTGTACTAGAAGATCTTTACTCAAATACCCGCTCTCTTGATGGACAAAGCGAAAAAAAGAATTCTTTTGATTTTGCACTTTGGAAAAAAGCTTTACCCGAACATATTATGCGCTGGCCTTCTCGCTTTGGCGATGGATTCCCAGGCTGGCATTTAGAATGCTCTGCAATGAGCACAAAATATCTGGGCGAAGAATTCGATATTCATGGGGGTGGAATGGATTTACTTTTTCCTCATCACGAATGCGAAATTGCACAATCTGTTGCTGCATCAGGAAAAGAAACTGTACGTTATTGGATGCATAACAACATGATTACTATTAACGGCCAGAAAATGGGTAAATCGCTAGGTAATTTTATTACTCTTGAAGAACTTTTTTCAGGACAACACGCTGTCTTAACAAAAGCGTATAGTCCAATGACCGTAAGATTTTTTATTCTCCAAGCACATTATCGCAGCACTCTTGATTTCTCAAACGAAGCACTAACAGCTGCTGAGAAAGGTTTTGAGCGAATGATTGAAGCATATAACAATATTGATAAAATAAAAACTTTAGATAATTCTACTGTAAATATTCAGGATATTCGTAACAAATGTTTAGATGCTTTAAATGATGATTTAAACACTCCTATTGTAATTGCAAATTTATTTGAGGTAGTAAAAAACATTAATTCCGCAATTGCAGGTACAGAATCTTTCAATGTCGAAAATATTGCTGAATGCAAAAAACTTTTTGATGATTTTGTATTTAATATTATGGGTTTAGTTGCAGAGACATCTTCTTCGGGAAATGAGATACTTTCAAACGTAGTTGATTTATTGCTAAACGAAAGAATTGAAGCCAAAAAAAGAAAAGATTTTGCAGCAAGTGACAGAATAAGAAACGAACTTACCGCCTTAGGTATTGAAATTAAAGACACTAAAGAAGGTTTTGAATGGAAGTTAAAAAATTAAACAGAGTTAATGGACTAAAGTCCAATAAATTTTTTATTTTTAATGCAACGACCTCAAGGTCGTTGCAACACAGATACTATAAAAACAATGACTTTAACCCCATTTTTTTAATTCTCTTTGTTTTTTGTTGCGGGCTGTTTCAATGGTCGTGCAATGGCGATAAGAATAATTTAACAAATAACAATAACGACAGCACTAATATTACATCAAACAATACAGAGCTAATAATAAAAAGCCCTGAAAACCTCGAATCTTTCACTCTTGGACAAGAAATTAAAGTAGCGTCAGAAATTCCTGGTGGATTGAAATCTGACTCATTTACAGTAACTTTAAATGGCGTTTTACAAACCAAAGATATTTCAACATTAAATTTTAATTTAAAAACCGATTCAGCTAAAGCAGGAAATAATAGAATTGTTATATCTGCATGGGTAAAAGGCAAGCAATTTATTAATAGTATTTCTGTAATCCTACGTTCAAATATTATCCCACAACAATATTCATATAAAATTATTAAAAAATATCCTCACGATCAGAATTCATATACACAAGGCCTTATTTACGAAAATGGGTTTATCTACGAAGGCACCGGCCAATATGGCGAATCGATGCTAATGAAATATAAATTAGCAAATAATGAATTAACACAAAGCTATAACCTACCACAAGATGTTTTTGGCGAGGGAATAGTAATTTCTAAAAATCACATTTACCAGCTTACATGGCAATCACACGTAGCTTACGAATACGAAAAAGAAACCTTTAAACTTATTAATAAATTTGATTTTGGAACCGAAGGATGGGGTATAACAAATTTCAACGAAAATTTAATTATGAGCGATGGTTCATATACATTATATGTTTTATCACCCGAGTCTTTTAATGAAATTAAAAGAATTGAAGTTTATGATAACATAGGACCAATTGGTCAGTTAAACGAACTGGAATTAATTAATGGTGAAATATACGCAAATGTATACCAAACAGATCAGATAGTTATTATAAATCCGAATAATGGTTGCGTTACCGGTAAAATAGACTTAACCGGACTTCTTGATAAAACAAAAATAAAAGACCACGATGTAGATGTTCTTAATGGTATTGCCTGGGACGAAAAAAGTAAAAGGTTATTTCTAACAGGTAAATGGTGGCCAGAGATGTATGAGGTGCAGCTTGTTAAAAAGTAATATCAATCTTTTATTGAAATATTATTTTACCTTTTCAATTCTTATATCATCAAT
>CAIQJL010000083.1 GCA_903872185.1 uncultured Bacteroidota bacterium
AGGCTTAACGACAGCTTAATTTTAACTCAAACTTAATTAATCCCATAATTATGAAAAACTTTTACACTACAAACACACAAACTTCTTTAAAAAATGTTGTTACAATTATAGCAATATTTTTTGTAATACTGTTAAATACAGTAATGGAAGTTAAAGGACAAACTACTTTTTATACTCAAGGTTTTGAGACATCATGTGATTGGACCTTTACTGTTGGGTCTACATCAACCAATAACCGTAATTACTGGCTTTATGGTACAGGGACTGCAGGTGTAACGACTGGAGCTGCTACTCATACAGGTACTGCCTCATTACAAGTATGGAAGTACAATTCGGCTTGGGTTGCTGATTATAAATTAACCACTGCTGCTAATCAAAGTGCTACAAAAACTTTCAACTTTTCTACTATACCGGTTGGTAGCACAATTACTTTTTCATATTGGTTGCTAGTTGGTGGTGAAACAAATTGTGATTATTTAAATGTTATAGTTAATACTTCAAATCTACAGCCATCCTTATGTCTTTCTGGTGGGTGGGTTCAAAAAACAATAAATCTTTCTGCTTATGCTGGAAATAGCTCTGTTCAAATAGGATTTAATTGGATAAATGATGGTAGTGCCGGTACTCAGCCAGGGGCTCGTGTTGACGATATTCTAATAACTTATACCACAAGTGCTGCTTGTTCTGGCACGCCAACACCAGGTAATACTTTAGCTTCGGTTACTTCTGTTACTTCAGGTGGTACAACTGTTCTTTCTTTGCAAAATACTACATCTGGTTCTGGAGTAACTTATCAATGGCAAAGTTGTGCAACTTTAAATGGAACCTATGCAAATATTTCTGGTGCAACAAGTTCAACATATACAGCAACTGTAACTGCAAACACTTATTATAAATGTGGTGTTACTTGCTCTGGAAGTACAGGATATTCAACAGCTGTTTTAATCTCTTTGAGTTATTGTACTCCATCTTATTCTTTGGGTGGAAGTTCAGATTTTATGACTCAGGTTACATTGGGAACTTTATCACAGGCAACAGCAAGCAATGTAAGTCCTTATTATATTGACTATAGGGCAACTCAAAACGCTATTCCGAATTTAAGTCGTGGGTCAAGTAATAATTTAATTATAACTTTTAGTATTGATGCAAATCAATATAATGGTGTTTGGATTGATTTTAATCAAAATAGCACTTTTGAAACTACTGAATTTTTTACATCAAATACTTTAACTGGTGGAAGTGGAACAGCCACAGTTGTGATATCAGTGCCAAGTGGTGCGATATTAGGTAACACTGTTATGAGGATAAGAGGAGGAGATGACTCTCAGCCTACTTTAAATCAGGCATGTGGCGCTTCAGCCTCAACTTATGGTCAAGCTCAGGATTTTAAGGTAAATATTACAGCAGCAGTTGCTGCCGCTTATAAAGCTACATTTACTGCTTCAAATACAAATGGTACAACATGGTGTGCTGGCGAAACCAGAAATGTAACTGTTACAGTTACTAATTCGGGAACAGCAACATGGACAGATGCAAGTCCAGATGTTAATATTGGTTGTAAATGGAATGCAGATTTAGAT
>CAIQJL010000084.1 GCA_903872185.1 uncultured Bacteroidota bacterium
GAAATTGATGCAATATGGCTTCAGAAAATTGCTAAAATGATTTATATTTAAATTATTTCATAGGGGGGTAGCCATTTCTTGAAGGAATAATGATTGATTTTTTAAATACAGAAGCTCCTGCAAAAATGCCATATCCATTTTCGATATTGTTATGAACTAAAACAGGTTCTGAAAATGGTGAATTACTTGAATTAATTTGAGATTCTGATGTTTTTGCATATAAATAATAATCTTTAGAAATAGAAAATAGTGAGATGTAAAATTTATTTATACTGTCATTATTATTATAAAGATTAAATATGTCAATATTCAATTGAAATATTTTTGTTTTTCCATTAAATAAATTATCGTTAATTATTAATGAACCTTGCCATTGAGCATCAAGTGAGGGGTCTTCTGAAATATTTGTGCGAATTGTTTGAATTTTATTTTCATTGTAATAATCATTTGATTCTTTTTCGATTTTTAACAAATAGTAATTTGTTTCATTCGCTGGGTCATTTATTTGAACATTAAAACGAAAATAGTCGCCTTTTTCATCATGGAAAGAAGTAGTATCCATATTTGTAATGATTTGAGCATTTGGAATTACTCCTGAGCTACTTGCATTTTTGTCGTTAAAAGTGGCCGAAATGCTGTACTTTTTACCTATTTGAGGAATCATATGCGAGCTAGAATAATATCCTTTCGAAGAATAAATAAGTGTGTCAATGATTGTTTCGTTTTCAGTAACTGTTACTAAAGCATTATTTATTTCTTGTGGGTCAGCATTGTCAAGTATAAAATGACTTTGAAATATTTGAACTTTAAAAGTGGAGTCGGCTTCAAAAAGACAGTTTATTACTGGTTTTCTTCCCTTATCAGGAATTGTCATATCTATATATTTTTCACATGAAGAAATTAATATTAAGAGTATAACAAATGGTAAATATTTTTTAATTGCTTTCATAATCTAAAATTTAAAACTGTAAGAAAATGATGGAATTATTGGGAAGAGACTAATTTGAGTAAGTCGGTTGTGTCCGTTGTTATCGCTGTTAAAATAAATGTAAAATGGATTTTTTCTGTTATATAAATTATAAATTCCAAAGCTCCATGTTCTGACTCCCCATTTTTTCTTTTTATGCAGATTAATTCCAACATCTAACCGATGATATGCAGGAGTCCTGAATCCATTTCTACCATCGTAATATTGAATTTCTGAAGAGTAAAAATACTGTTGAAAATTATTGTTTACTGAAGGATATTTTTCAATTGGTAATGATAATGCATTGCCAGTTCCATATACCCAGGTTAAACCAAGATCAACTTCTTCGGTAAAGTTGTGTGTAATTGCAACTGCAATATCGTGTCGTCTATCATATCTATATGAGAATTTTTTACCAAAGTTTAAATTGTCAAATTGTCTATTCGACCATGCTAAAGTGTACCCAATCCAGCCAGTTGTTTTGCCCTTTGTTTTACGAATTAAAAATTCTGAACCATAAGCCCATCCTTTTCCCACTTCTACTTTATTTTCCCACGAATCAAATGATCCAAAAAAATCAACACCTTCTTTATACTCAATTAAATTTGACATCGTTTTATAAAAGCCTTCAATACTAAACTCGTAACCTTTTATTAAATCATAAAAAACTCCAGCTGCAAATTGATAAGAAATTTGTGGTTTAATGTTATTTGTAGCAGGTAACCATAAGTCTGTTGGCAATCCAATACCGCTATTTGTAAGTAAATGAAGATTCTGATTCATTTGACTAAATGCAGTTTTTATAGATAATTTTTCATTTACTAAATAACGTGCAGAAACTCTGGGCTGAATTGATTTGTAAAAACTTTCTTTCACGTAGAAGCCGCAAAGATGAAGTCCAATATTAGCTTTTAGTCTGTCTGTTATCCTGATGTCATCTTCGGCAAAAAGAGAAATTTCATTAGCATAGATATTTGAGTTGCCAAATGATGTATCAATGTTTGAAGAATTGCTTCCATCATCAACTTTAAAAACATTTATGCCTGGTGAAAATGTGTGGTATGTTTCTGAAATACCAAATATAATACTGTGGTTTGGATTAGGGTGGTAATCAAAATCAATTTTTGCAGTTAAATCGTTAATGCCTGAAAAATATGTGAATTCATAATTTTTTTCTGTAGTTGTACCATTGTTTGTTTCTTTAGAATTTGAATTCTGACCAACTTCAAAGCGATATCTGCTAAATGTTAAAGTTAAATTACTGAAAAGTTTTCTGTTAATCATATGATTCCATCTAAGTGCCGATGTTATATTTCCCCATAAAAGTGCTGCTTTTTGAGTGTTTTCATAACTTATACTATTATCAGTGTAATTGTCTTTTAATTTTGAATATGCTTTGTCTCTGCCTGTATAAACACTTAAAAATACTCTGTCGGTATCAGAAA
>CAIQJL010000085.1 GCA_903872185.1 uncultured Bacteroidota bacterium
TCCCGCTCCACCATCCTCGAAAACCGAGCCACCCCCGCCGACCGAACCCAAGGCCTCGACCACGCCGACTACCTCCTCGACGTACACAATCCGCCATTTTGAACAAAAAAACCGGTAATTCCTTTGCTGATCCTTTCTTATTCTCCTGCTTCAGCAATATCTTGCCTGTAGATAAGAATGCAAACGGGAGCCCATGTGCTGGCTTGCTGAAGAATAAAGCAGAGCTGAAGTCGTCAGGTGTCTATGTTCTTATCCAGAGATGAATTATCTGCTTTTTCAGAATTAGGCGGGTCAGTCTAAACTATGTTAGGCGTATATCAGCCAAGCACAGCAATTTTTTTTTAAAATATATCTGACGACAGTCAGACATATACGGCTGGATTGGCTCTGTAAAGATGATTTTATCAGGGGTATACACAAGTTATGTGCAAGAATAAAAATTAATCGACAATTAAATTGAGTTTTTAATACATTAATAAAATATTATGGAAACGAACGAAATATTTGAAAACTTAATAAAAATTGAACCAAAAGTAGTCTCAATTGAAACGTTATTTAATAATGAAGATACTTTAAGGAATACTAAATATGATCCGGATTATCAAAGAAATTATGTTTGGAAGGACGATAAAGCAACATATTTTATTGAAAGTATATTGTTAGGGACAGAAATTCCCCCAATTATTTATTTTAGAAATGGTGAGAAAATTGAAATAATTGATGGCAGACAAAGATATCAAACAATCCTTAGATTCATTAAAGATGAATTTAAGCTTAATAGCTCTGGACTTCATAAATTGAATAAGCTAAAGATTGCATCAAAATATTTTAAAGATATTGGTGATCTTAGAGATGTTTTTTGGGATACAAAATTAAGAATTATTGAATTTAGTTTCCATAGTAAATCTTCTTCAAATGAGGAAATGGAAGACGTCGTAAAAAAAGAAATATTCAAAAGGTATAATTCCGGCATTACTCCTCTAAAACCAACAGAAATAGATAAGGCTTTTTATTTTGAAGACAATCTAAATACCTATATGCATGATAAACTAAAAACTGATAAGGTTTTATTTGGTGAAATATCAGATATATTTTATTTCGAAAAAAGCAATATTCAAGTATTGCTAAAAAAAATAAGACAATTATTGGTGCAACATAGAATACCAATTAAATATTATGCAATAAAAAAGGATATTGTAATTTCTCAATATTACGAAATCCTTTCTTCTCAAATAGATGATGATAATATAGGCGATGTGTATTCTAAGTTTATTGAAAAAATAAATATTTTAAAACGGATTAAAAAAGAATTTTCCACAAAGAATTTCTTTTTTAATCGACTAGTATCTGAATGCATATTTTGGGCTTTGTCAGTAATAGAAGACAAAAAATACCTATTAAAAAATATAAATAATGAGTTTATTGCTAATCTGGCTCTTTATATAAATAAGAATAAGTCAACATTTGAAATGGACAGGAGTTCATTTGCTAAAGAATTACAAAACAGATATCAAGTCACAGCAAACTATTTTAATGAAAAATTAAATATTTCATTTGATGATTATATTCAAACATCTCAAGAATTTAAAAGTAATAAAGATTTGCAAATAATATCCGTTGAAAAGAAAGAGACGAGTTTTGATGATTTAAGAATAAATAAGCCGGAGCCATCATCAATAACAATTGTTGACATATGTCGACAAATGGAAAAACAAAGATTTTTAATTCGCCCCCCATATCAAAGAGGTGAGGTGAAAAACAGAAATAAGTCTTCTGCAATAATTGAAAGTATATTGCTAGGAATTAAACTGCCTCCTATTTTTGTTTATAAAAGAGACGATGGGGTCTCAGAAGTACTAGATGGCCAGCAAAGACTCTTATCAATATTAGGTTTCTTAAAAAAAGAATATCTAGATGAGAATAACAACAAACAAAAATCTTTAAAAAACGGGTATTCGTTAAGTTTAAAAAATGGGATACTGAAGAATTTAGATGGCAACGATATTGATAAATTAGATAATGAATTAGTTAAAAAAATATACAATTTTGACTTATGGATTATTGAAATTAATCATAGATATAATAAAGATTTTGAGCCAATAGATCTCTTTTTGAGATTAAATAGCAAGCCTTATCCCATTAAAGAGAATACGTTTGAGATGTGGAACTCATATATTAATAAGGATATTATTGAAAACATTAAACTTATTCTTAAGGATAATGAAGAATGGTTTTATTTTAGAAAGAATAATTCAAGGATGGAAAATGAAAATATTTATGCAGCTTTTGTTTATTTTCAATATGAATTAAATAATCCCGCTAAATTAGGATCTCAATTTCAACCTTTGGAATATTACAAAGTAGGGGATAAAATTAATTTTAGGATTAGGTCGAAAAATGAAATGACCAAAATACTTGAATCATCAAACATTAAAGATCAAATATTAATTGCCTGCAACGATCTAAAAACTATTTTTATTTCTAAAGTTAAAAGTATTGTTGAAGATCATGATAATGGTGGATCTGAAATTTTGAATAAAAATATAGAATCTATTTTTAATGTATCTGTAACAGGGAAAAGAACTCAACAAAGTTTTTATGCGCTTTGGTACTTCCTGTCTAAAGTGCCTTATAATTCAATTAAATCAAATAAATTAGCCATTCGTGATAGTTTGAAAGAATTATTTTCATCCATGAGTATGATAGAAAGTAAGGAGAGATTTGAAGAAAACATTGAGGACTTTTGGAAAAAATACAATATTAACTGATATGAAAAATACTTTTTTTGAATATAATCCTTTGGGCAATGAAATAATAGATAAGCTATGGGAGAATGCAGTCTTTGTGTTTGATACAAACATTTTATTGAATTTATATCGATATTCAGAAGAAACTTCAGACAAATTTCTGGAAACTATTACAGGGTTTAAAGATCGAGTTTGGCTACCATATCAAGTAGGTTTTGAGTTCAATAGAAATCGATTGACAGTAATTAGTGATCAAAGAAAACTTTATGATGATTTTGAAAAAAGAATTAATGATATTATTAATGAAATAGATAATAAAAATAGAAATCCTTTTTTTTCTGTATCCGTCTTTGAGAAATTGCTGTCAATTAAAGGTGATATTAAGAATGAAATTGATAAAAAAATTAAGGCATACCAAGAAAGTTTAATTACTGACTCGCTCTTAGATAAAATAAACGCTGTATTTGAAGGGAAAGTAGGCAATTGTTTTAAGCCGGAAGAATTAAAAAAAATATATATTGACGGTGAAAAAAGGTACATTGACAAAATACCCCCAGGTTATTGTGATTCAAAAAAACCAGAAAATGAAAGATATGGTGATCTAATCATTTGGAAGCAAATAATCTCAAAATCAAAAGATTCTAAAATTGATGTAATTTTTGTATTAGATGACAGGAAAGAAGATTGGTGGCTAGAGCATCAAGGAAAAACCATATCACCAAGGCCTGAATTAATAAAAGAATTTAGAATTGAAACCGATAAAAATTGTCATTTCTATAAACCGTTTCAGTTTTTAGAATATTCAGGCAAATATTTAGGTGAAACTATAAAAGATGAAATTATTGAAGAAGTCAAGAACTATACCCCTGAAACAATTAAAAATGATAATTTTATTTTAATTAATTTAACATTGCAAGGTGAAATTTCAAATCTAAGTGTATTGGTTAATGATCTGAAAAATGCGGGTTATAATGTTTATACTGAGTTTAATAGCATTAATGATTTACATGATGTATTTATTGCATTGCCAAATATTCCGGATTTAGAAAGACGTTTAACTTCTAAATATCTTTCAAATTTGGTTAATTACGGTATAAATCTAATTCGTAGTATAAAAAAATAATTATCATCATTTAGATAAAGTTTGAAAAACAGCAATAATATAAGTACTAAAAACTAAATTATAATAAAAACGAAAGCTAAAAAACGCCAGCACCTAACAACAGCTCATGCGCCATGAGGGATTTAGTGGTAATGTAAAGTGCATCTCTCGCAGCAAGTTTTGTATCGTGTGATGCTTATGCATCTCCGATTTCCCTTACGGCATATAGCCTCAACCGTTGTTGCAGGTTAAATCATCTTTCCCGCCGCTACTTCGATTTTCTTCGCCCAGCACAAACAAACCCAACCCTAAAGCATAAAAAGGGCACTTAACCCCCCGTTCATCCTCAACCACCTCCAGCACATCATCGCGCTCCAGCACCACCCGCGCCAACTGCCGGTCAATCTCCCGCCGCAATGTTGGCGACACAATTTGTCTTGCCAAAGTAGGTAAGGGGAGCCGCAATAAGCCACTCCAGACGACCAAATCCAGGCCATCGACTTCTCCGACTATCTCCCCGACGTACACACTCCGCCATTTTGAACAAAAAAACTGGAAATTCTTTTGCTGATGCTTTCTTATTCTCCTGTTTCAGCAATATCTTGATAAGAATGCATACGGGAGCTAATGGCTTGGCTTGTTGGCGGTTGAAGCAGAGCTGAAATCATTAGGCATTTGCGTTTGTATGCAGAGAGGAACTATCTGCTTTTTCAGAATCAGGCAGATCAGTCTAAACAGTGTTAACTATCACACAAGAAGCCTAAGGAATCTCATGAACTTCGATGATGTCAAGAATCTCGCGGTTATCATTGGCGTGTTCATCTCGGTGCTCACTCTTGCCAAGGGCGTATTTGAGTACTCACGCCATCTCGCAAATGAACGTGCGGAGTACTTCTTTGCTCTCGAAAAGCGACTCGTCGATAATGAGAACTTCCTTAAGATACTTGGTATGCTTGAGTTTGACGATCCAGCAGTGTCCACCGTACCCTTTGTTCAGAAACGCGAGCTTATTGGCCTCTTCGAAGAAGTCGCCATCATGATGAACTCGAAGTTCATGCGAAAGGAGGTCGCGCTTTACTTTTTTGGATACTACGCCATTGATTGTTGGAACTCGGATCCATTTTGCCACGATATTGACCGCAACAGCCCCTACTGGATTGTCTTCAGAGAGTTCGTTGCCACTATGAAGACAATTCCGATGAGTACCATTGGTCGCTCTTCGCAGTATCGCTTCTGACAACCAGCAAGAGGTATTGGTTTGTTTTTGGAATTGAAACATAAGTAGAAAAATAATATCAAACTTTATTAATTTGTGTCTCAAGTAATGTTGGATATAGGAAAGCAAAGCAGCAAAACATAAACTATGGCTACTTTTTTCCTCCAATTAACGCATTGGTTTACAGGTGTAAAATCCCCCTGCCAACAAAGTCAGTTCGTAACCCATATGGATTGGTTGATAAATTTGTCTTTTGCTGCAAGTATAGCAAGAATCTCAGACTATTGGGTTAGAGAACAACACCAGTCAAAGAAGGTGACAGTACTCAGGTATCGTTACATCCTTGCTCAGCTTCAAAAGATGAATGCTTTAAAGATTATTGAAGTTGGGCCTGGACCGGCGAGCATTATCGCATTAGCAAACGTTCTCCTTAAAAGGCATATGCTCTATTATGCAGCAGAAGAAAATCCTCTATTTGCAGTGCAATTAAATAACTATTGCACTGATCTGAGACTAAATTCGGAGATCAAGAATGAGCCTTTCACTTGTAATTCGAACGGTGCCGATTTTGACTGTTTAGTATTCGAGCACAGTCTTGAAGATTTGTATTTACGCGAATGTAATATCCAAAACAGGAATGATGTGGAGCACAGTGGGATTTGCTATCACCAAGAAGATTTAACTTCAGAATTTAGTAAGTTTCTCGAATCAACGATATCTGTCTTAAGCGTTTCATAGGAAATAATTCCGTAGTATAAGGGACAGACAGAAAAAGATACACTTGCCCCTGTAAATCATGAAGTTAAGTCACTTAGAATTATCTGCCGACGAGAGAACAAAGCTACAAGAGATTGTGGCAAAAGA
>CAIQJL010000086.1 GCA_903872185.1 uncultured Bacteroidota bacterium
GCAATCTGGTTTGGAGCAACATCCATTAATTGTATCTGATCTTTTTCAAGAACAGGAAAATCTCCACGGAAACGTGCTTTAACTTTAGCACTTAAAAAATCTCCTTTTTCATTTACTTCAGCATTTGCCTGAGCAATGATTTTTTCTTCTTCTTCTTCGGCACTTAAATAAACTACATTCTCATCGAGTAAATCAACAGCTCCGTCTTTTGCTTGACGATATGGAGTTTCAATAAATCCGAGAACATTTATTTTTGCATAAACGCAAAGTGAAGAAATAAGACCAATATTTGGTCCTTCAGGAGTTTCAATTGGACAAAGTCTACCATAATGAGTGTAATGAACGTCACGCACTTCGAAACCTGCACGTTCACGGGTTAAACCGCCTGGTCCAAGTGCAGACAAACGACGTTTGTGAGTCATCTCAGCCAATGGATTGGTTTGATCCATGAATTGTGATAGCTGATTTGTTCCAAAGAATGTATTAATAACTGAAGATAAACTCTTAGCATTAATAAGATCAATTGGAGTGAAAACTTCATTATCACGAACATTCATTTTCTCGCGAATTGTACGAGCCATACGAGCCAAACCTACACCAAACTGTGCAGATAATTGTTCGCCAACTGTACGAACTCTACGATTACTTAAATGGTCAATATCATCAACATCGGCCTTAGAATTAATAAGTTCAATAAGATACTTAATAATTGAAATAATATCAGCCTTTGTAAGGATTTTTGTATCAACAGGAATATCAAGTCCTAATTTTCTATTAATACGATATCTACCAACTTCACCTAAATCGTATCTTTTTATAGAAAAGAATAACTTATCAATTACATCACGAGCTGTTTCCTCATCAGGTGGTTCAGCATTACGTAACTGACGATAAATATACATCACAGCTTCCTTTTCTGAGTTACAAGGATCCTTTTGTAATGTATTATAAATAATTGCGAAATCAGCTAAATTCTGATCTTCTTTATGCAATAATATAGTTTTTGAACCTGAATCAACTATTAAATCGATATGATCTTTATCAATAATTGTTTCACGGTCAATTATAATTTCATTTCTTTCAATTGATACTACTTCGCCGGTATCCTCATCTACGAAATCTTCAATCCATGTCTTTAAAACACGTGCTGCAAGTTTTCTACCAATAAGTTTCTTAATTGCGGCTTTAGATACTTTTACTTCTTCAGCTAAACCGAAAATTTCTAAAATATCTTTATCACTTTCAAAACCAATTGCACGAAGTAAAGTTGTTACAGGTAATTTCTTTTTTCTGTCGATATAAGCATACATAACATTATTAATGTCAGTAGCAAATTCTATCCAAGATCCTTTAAAAGGGATAATTCTTGCAGAATAAAGTTTAGTACCATTAGCATGAACACTTTGTCCGAAAAATACGCCTGGTGATCTGTGTAATTGAGAAACAATAACTCTTTCGGCTCCATTTATTACAAATGTACCTCTAGGTGTCATATAAGGAACAGTTCCTAAATAAACATCCTGAATTACTGTATCAAAATCTTCGTGATCAGGGTCAGTGCAATACAATTTTAGCTTAGCTTTAAGAGCTACGCTATATGATAATCCTCTTTCAATACATTCGTTTAATACGTATCTTGGAGGATCAACAAAATAATCAATAAACTCTAATACGAAATTATTTCGTGTGTCTGAAATTGGAAAGTTTTCCTGGAAAACTCTATGGAGTCCTTCCATTTTCCTTTTTTCAGGTGTGGAATTTAGTTGAAAAAATTCCTCAAAAGACTTAACTTGAATCTCAAGAAAATCAGGATATTGATACTGATTCTTGGCCGAAGAAAAGCTTATCCTATTATTATTTTTAACAGACATGTAAAACTAAATTAATGAAATTCAATAAATATAACGACAAAAAGGCTTAAAGCCTGAACGGCTTTAAACCTGTAGTTTTTGATTGAACTTCCTTTTTATTTAAGTTCAACTTCTGCGCCTGCTTCTACTAATTGAGCTTTTAATGATTCAGCTTCTTCTTTAGAGCAGCCTTCTTTTACAGCTTTTGGTGCAGCATCAACTAAGTCTTTTGCTTCTTTAAGTCCAAGACCTGTTAATTCTTTTACCAATTTAACTATTTGTAATTTAGCACCACCTGGTGATTTTAATATCACATCAAATGAACTTTTTTCAACTGGAGCAACAGCTTCAGCTGGAGCAGCAGCAACTGCAACTGCAGCAGCAGCTGGCTCGATGCCATACTCATCTTTTAAAATTTGAGCTAACTCATTTACTTCTTTTACTGTAAGGTTAACTAATTGTTCTGCGAAAACTTTTAAATCTGCCATTTTTCTGTTTTTATGTATTAAAAACTTGATTAATTATTTCTTTCTGAAAGAGTTTTTACGACTCCAGCAATAATAGTCTTGCCTGATTGAAGTGAAGACATTACATTACTAATTGGTGATTGTAACATAAATATGATGTCACCAATAAGTTGTTCTTTACTCTTAATCGCAACAAGTTTATCAACTTGGTTGTCGCCAATATATACTGATTCTTCTACAAAAGCACCTTTTAATAAAGGTTTTTTATTTGTTTTGCGGAATGCTTTTATCAGTTTTGCGGGTTCACTTGCTGAATTTGTAAACATTACAGATGTTCCACCTTGTAAAACATCAAATAATTCATCATATTTCCCTTCAAATGATTCCATTGCTTTTCTAAGCAATGTATTCTTTACAACAACTAATTCAATGTCTTTATCAAAACATTTACGACGTAAGTTGCTTGTATCAGAAGCATTTAAATCAGAAATATCAGCAAGATAGAAATGACTGAAGTTTTGTAAACGAACGGTCAAATCTTTAATGATTTTATCTTTATCTTCTTTTATCATGTGTTCCTTTAGATTTAGATTAATCTACTGATTTTGGTTCAATCTGAATACCTGGACTCATGGTACTAGAAAGATAAATACTTTTCATGTATGTACCTTTTGCTGCAGTTGGTTTTAATTTAATAATGGTGCGAATAAATTCTTTTGCATTATCAATCAACTGTTCTTCATTAAAAGATACTTTTCCAATAGAAGAATGAATTATACCATATTTATCAACTTTAAAATCGATTTTACCCATTTTCACTTCTTTTACTGCTTTACCAATTTCCATTGTAACAGTTCCGCTTTTTGGGTTTGGCATAAGTCCACGAGGTCCGAGGATTTTTCCAAGAGCTCCTATTTTGGCCATAACAGAAGGCATTGTAATAATGACATCTATATCTGTCCAACCACCTTTTATTTTTTCAATGTACTCTTCAAGACCAACGAAATCGGCACCAGCTTCTGTTGCTTCATTTACCTTATCAGGTGAACAAAGAACTAAAACGCGGGTTTCTTTTCCTGTACCATGAGGTAGTGTAACAATACCACGAACCATTTGATTGGCTTTACGTGGATCAACACCAAGTCTGATATCAAGGTCAACTGAAGCATCAAATTTTGTAAAAGTCAGGGTTTTCACAAGTTTAGCAGCATCATTCAAAGCATATGACATATTTGCATCAAGCTTAGAAAGAGCAACTTTCTGGTTTTTTGTAATTTTTCCCATTGATACTTTTTTTTATTTCTTTAAAGGAGATTCTCCTTGAACTGTAACGCCTAAACTTCTTGCAGTACCAGCAACCATTGACATAGCTGACTCTACAGTAAAGCAATTTAAATCGGGCATTTTATCCAAAGCAATAGCTTTAACCTGATCCCAAGTTATTGAACCTACTTTATTACGGTTTGATTCTTTCGAACCAGATTGAAGCTTTGCAGCTTCTAATACTTGAACCGATGCAGGAGGTGTTTTAACTACAAAGTCGAAAGATTTATCAGCATATACTGTAATTAGTATAGGTAAAACCTTTCCAGCTTTATCTTGGGTTCTGGCATTAAACTGTTTGCAAAACTCCATTATGTTAACTCCTTTAGATCCTAAAGCAGGACCTACCGGAGGAGATGGGTTTGCAGCACCACCTTTAATCTGTAACTTAATATAAGTTTCTACTTGTTTTGCCATAACACTTAATCAAAATTTCTATTCTTTTTCTACTTGCATGAAACTTAGTTCTAGTGGAGTTTTTCTTCCGAAAATCTTAACCATTACTTTAAGTTTCTTTTTTTCTTCGTTAACCTCTTCGATAATTCCTGTAAATCCATTAAAAGGTCCATCAATAACCTTAACGGCTTCACTAACAAGGAAGGGGCTGTTAATCTCCTCATCGCTTTCAGCTAATTCATCTACTTTTCCAAGTATCCTATTCACTTCGGAAAGCTTCAGTGGGATAGGATTGCCTTCTTTGGATGCTAAAAAACCCAACACACCAGTAACATTTTTGATAATGTGTGTGATTTCGCCAGCCAAAGCAGCTTCTATTAAAATGTAACCTGGAAAGAAGCTACGTTCTTTACTAATTTTTTTACCATTTCTTATTTGGTAAACTTTTTCAGTAGGCACAAGAATTTGGGAAACAAATTCCTGAAGGTTAAAGCGATTGATCTCAGCTTCAATATACTCTTTGATCTTTTTCTCTTTGCCGCTGATAGCTCTAACTACATACCAATGTTTCACAATTTCTGCCATGCTCTTCTTACTAAAGATATTAATAGAACATACTATAAATTAGCCTCATGATGTTACTGAAACCGAAGTCCATTAACGAAACGATGAGCGCTATAATAAAGGAAGCAACCATTACTACTATTGCACTTGATTGAAGCTCTTTCCATGTAGGCCATGTAACCTTCTGGGTTAATTCTAAAAAAGCTTCTTGTAAATACAACTTAATTTTGTTCATTTTATAACTCTTTGCACGGGCGGAGAGACTCGAACTCCCAGCCTATAGTTTTGGAGACTACCACTCTACCAATTGAGCTACGCCCGTGTTTTGCATAATGAGCCCGAAGGCTCTTTTTTGCAATATTAATTTAATTATTCAACAATTTCTGTAACCTGACCTGCACCAACAGTTCTACCACCTTCACGGATTGCAAAACGTAATCCTTGGTTAATAGCAACTGGGTAAATTAAGTCAACCTGAATTGTGATATTATCACCAGGCATAATCATTTCTACACCTTCTGGAAGAACTACTTCACCAGTAATATCTAATGTACGGATATAGAACTGAGGACGATAATGATTATGGAATGGGGTATGACGTCCACCTTCTTCTTTTTTAAGAATGTAAACTTCAGCCTTAAATTTAGTATGAGGTGTAATAGAACCAGGTTTTGCCATTACCATACCACGTTTAATGCTTTCTTTATCAACACCACGTAATAATAAACCAACGTTATCACCAGCTTCACCTCTATCAAGAATCTTGCGGAACATTTCAACACCGGTTACAACAGTTTTTCTTTTCTCAAGGCTGATACCAACGATTTCCATTTCGTCACCTGTATTTACAACGCCTAATTCAATTCTACCTGTAGCAACTGTTCCGCGACCTGTAATTGAAAATACGTCTTCAACTGGCATTAAAAATGGTTTTTCATTCTCACGTGGAGGAATTGGAATATATGTATCAACTGCATCCATTAATTCCATAATTTTTTCTACCCATTTTGGGTCACCGTTTAATCCACCTAAAGCAGATCCACGAATAACTGGAGCGTTATCACCATCAAACTTATAGAAAGTTAAAAGTTCGCGAACTTCCATTTCAACAAGATCAAGCATTTCTTCGTCCTCAACACTATCAACTTTATTGATAAACACAACCATTCTTGGTACGTTTACCTGACGAGCTAATAGAACGTGTTCTCTTGTTTGAGGCATTGGACCATCTGTAGCAGCAACTACAAGAATAGCACCATCCATTTGAGCAGCACCTGTAACCATATTTTTAATATAATCGGCGTGACCAGGACAGTCGATATGAGCATAATGACGAGTTGCTGTTGAATACTCGATATGTGCGGTATTGATTGTAATACCTCTTTCTTTTTCTTCAGGAGCGTTATCAATAGAATCGAATGAACGGAACACTGAAAGTCCCTTTTCAGCTAAAACTTTAGTAATAGCAGCTGTTAAAGTAGTCTTTCCATGATCGATATGACCAATTGTACCTACATTAACATGTGCCTTACTCCTATCAAATTTTTCTTTTGCCATAATAATTGAAGGTTTTTTTGAATATATAATTAAACAATTTATTAACAAATTTATGAGCCAATGATGGGAGTTGAACCCATGACCCCTTCCTTACCAAGGAAGTGCTCTACCACTGAGCTACATCGGCAAACCAGAGCGGGAAACGAGACTCGGACTCGCGACCCTCAGCGTGGAAGGCTGATGCTCTACCAACTGAGCTATTCCCGCTGGTTTGTGGAGAGAGGAGGATTCGAACCTCCGAAGTCGTACGACAGCAGATTTACAGTCTGCCCCAGTTGGCCACTTTGGTATCTCTCCAGGTAAAAAATTCTCAACATGTAGAGCCGGTGGAGGGATTCGAACCCCCGACCCGCTGATTACAAATCAGCTGCTCTGGCCAACTGAGCTACACTGGCATCTCAAAGAACGTAATTTTTGTTTCTAAAAATCAGACCGCAAATGTACGATTACTTTTTATTATAGCCAAACATTATTTAAATTTTTTTGTATAGTTTTTGATAGGGCAAAAAATGACCATTTTTAAAACAAAAAGCTGGCATTTAAATAAAGTGCCAGCTTCTTGTTTATTAGATAATTACAGATTATTTACCTGTCTTTTTTTCTTTATATTTTTTTAATTGACGTTGTAAAGCTTCGACAGCAGAATCGGCTGCTTCTTCAAAAGATTTAGATTGTTTTTTTGCAAAAAGATTATTTCCCGGCACTTCTAGCTTAATTTCTGCAATTTTATTATCCATTGTTTGTGCTTTATCTAATCGAAGAGTAACATCAGCTAAAACAATATCCGAATGCCTTGAAATTAATTTATCCATTCTCTCGTGAATAAAAGCTTCAAGATTTTTGTCTGCATTAAAATGCAATGTTTGAATGTTTACTTTCATATTCAGTCCTCCTTATTTGTTGTTTATGCTCTTGGATGAGCTTTTTTATAAATATTCCGAAGTTTTTCAAATGAATTATGCGTATAAACCTGAGTAGCCGCCAGGTTAGCATGTCCTAATAATTCTTTAATTGCATTTAAATCTGCTCCATTATTTAATAGGTGTGTTGCAAAAGTATGACGAAGAATATGTGGACTTTTTTTATCAAGAACAGCTACCAAGCCAATATAATGATTTACAATTCTATAAACTAATTTAGCGTAAATTTTACTTCCTTTTTCTGAAATAAAAAGATTATTTTCTGTAGAATTTATTTTATTTCTAAAGGTTAGATATCTTTCCATGTCAGTTTTAAGAATTGTTCCAATTGGAATAATTCTTTCTTTATTTCTTTTACCTAATACTTTTATTGTATTGTTATGAAAATCTATATCATAAATTTTTAATGATATTAATTCAGATAATCTTATTCCAGTACAATAAAATAAAGTAATAATTAATTTATCACGTTCTCCGATAAAACCATCTCCAAAATCAACATCTTTCAACAAATCGATCATTTGTTTTTCTTCAACAAAAATCGGAAGTCTTTTTTTATTCTTAGGTGGAACAATTTTATCAGTTGGGTTAAAATTAACAATTTTTTCTCTAAGTAAGTATTTATAAAAACTGCTTAATGAAGAAAGTTTACGATTTACTGTACGAGCTTCGTTAGAATCTTCCATTAAACTAACTACCCAAGATCTTACATGCCTAAAACTAGCATTAATGGCAGTAACATCAGAAAATGATGCACTTAAAAATAACACAAATTGAGAAATATCGCGAAAATATGCGTTAACTGTATGATCAGAATAGCGTTTTTCGTTTTTAATATACCCTACAAAGGAACCAACCACATCCATCTACACGGAGATAAAATTTATAATCTATTAAACGAACTACATTAAGAAATAGTTTCGAATTAACACATCAACTCCGAGAAGAATATTATTTTTCTTCTTGACGGTGAAGTTTCTGAATATAAACTGCATTTAAAATTTCTTCTCTACGACGAATAGAAGGTTTTTGGAAAGCTTTTCTTGCGCGAAGTTCTTTCATAATGCCAGTCTTTTCAAATTTACGTTTGAATTTTTTTAAAGCTCTGTCTATGTGTTCGCCTTCTTTAATTGGAATAATAATCATAAAAGGTTTTTTAAATTGAGATGCAAAAGTACAAATAAATTCAATACATCCAAACAGAATTATTAAAACTCTGAATAAGATTTAATTTTATCGCCTTGTTCTTGCGTAATCATTTTACTTTGAACAATTTCTTGAATGCTTAGAATTTTTCCTTGTATCTTTCTATATTCTAAAATTTTATTTATTACATCTTTTGGGAAATAAGGGTGCTTGATTAGCTGCTTAAATTCTGCTTTATTCAAGTTAATTTTTTTTACAGTTGAAACATCAATTAATACTAGGTTCTCAATTTTAGCATACATTTCTTGAGTAAACCCAAAAACTTCTAATAATTGCTCCTTTTTAATAAACCCGCCTAATAAATCACGATACTTTACAATTCTTTTTGCAAAGCCTGTCCCTATTCCTGGCAAAGCACATAAAATAGTAGTATCGGCATTATTTATTTCAATTGCAGTTTTTGTTTTCTGTGGAAATTTATTTTCCTGATAATTAGTTTTTTGAGAAGTATAATTTGATTTATCTTTCCCTAAATTCTCTTTGAAGGAATTCTTTTTTTCTTGCTTTTGGGGAATTAATATAAAAGGTTCTATCTTGATAAATAAAGAATCTGATAAACCGTAAATCTTTTTAACATCATCTTTGTCATAAAACTTTCCACCTTTTGACCTGAAATTTATAAATGTATTAATAAGCTTTTTGGGAAACCCTAACTTTTGCAAATCGCTTTCAGTGGCATTATTTGGGTCAAAAGGAAAATATTCAACTTTAGCTGTATCGAAATAAATTTCAGATTTTAAAGTATCAGTTGCTTGAGTATTTACTGAAGAAATAAATTCATTTATTTCATTTTCAAAAGAGGTATAATCAACCTTTTCTCTTTTAAAAAAAACATCGGCATATTTAAGAAAAACAATAAGCATTACAATAATAAAAAGTAATATTAAAATACCATTCCTTTCAGAACGGGTAAAAGTAAAATATTCACGAAACTTTGCCATGTAATATGGAGATAGGGTTATTAAATTTAATTAATAACCCTACTTTACTTAATTTCTATTATCTGCATTTAAATCTGTAAATGCAACTTTAAGTCTTTCGATAATCGCTTTTTCTCCTTCGCGAAGCCATGCACGTGGATCGTAATACTTTTTATTTGGTTTTTCCTCACCTTCGGGATTACCAATTTGTCCTTGCAAATATGCTGATTTCTTCTTGTAATATTCATGTACACCACTCCAAAATGCCCACTGGGTATCGGTATCAATATTCATTTTAACAACACCGTATGATATAGCTTCACGAATTTCCTCTCGAGCTGATCCAGATCCACCATGAAAAACAAAATTTACTGGAAGTTCTGTTGTGCTAAATTTTTCTTGAATATATTTTTGAGAATTTTTTAAAATAACAGGTTCCAATTTTACATTACCTGGTTTATATACTCCATGAACATTTCCAAACGAAGCTGCTATTGTAAAGTTTTCACTTATTTTACGTAGTTCTTCAAAAGCATATGCTACATCTTGTGGTTGAGTGTATAATTTTGAATTATCAACTTCAGTATTATCTACACCATCTTCTTCGCCACCTGTAACACCAAGCTCAATTTCTAAAAACATTCCAATTTTTGACATACGAGTGAGATATTTTTTACAAATCTCAACATTTTCTTGAAGTGTTTCTTCGCTTAAGTCTAACATATGCGAACTAAATAACGGTTTACCATGTTGTGCAAAATATTTTTCACCAGCATCAAGTAAGCCATCAATCCAAGGAAGCAACTTTTTTGCAGCATGATCGGTATGAACTATTACTGGCACTCCATATAAATCGGCAACATGGTGAATATGAATTGCACCTGAAATAGCACCAACAATTGAGGCCTCATATTTATCGTTTGGCAAACCTTTTCCTGCATAGAATTGCGCTCCACCATTGGAGAACTGCACAATTATTGGAGAATTTACATCTTTTGCAGCTTCAATTACTGCGTTTACAGTATCGGTTCCAACTACGTTTACTGCAGGAATTGCAAAATTATTTGCTTTTGCAATACGAAATATTTCTTTTAGACTATTTCCCCAAGCAACACCTGGTTTTACTTTATCGAATATTTTTTCTGACATATTAATTTTGGTTTTAATTCACCAAAATTAAAAAATTTAATCCATAAAATATCAAAATGGATATCCTATTCCTAAATTAAATGCATTGAACGAATAATTTGAAGGCAAAGTATTTTTATGCCACTGCACCCATCGTTGACCAACTGATTGTGAAGGATCTCTACCTTTAATTCCCATATCAATTCTAAATACAAAAAAAGAAAAATCGAGACGTAATCCTAAACCATACCCAATTGCAATATCATTATAAAAGTTTTTTCCATTAAATACGGCTCCGTCGCGACCATCGGTTTTACGTAAATCCCAAATATTGCCAGCATCAACAAATAATGCTCCTTCAATAACCCAGAATAACTTAAAACGATATTCTAAATTAGCCTCAAGCTTTATATCTGAAGTTTGATTTGGTATTGAAAGTGTATCTTTAAATGAACCTGGCCCAAGGCTTCTAACAGTCCAAGCCCTAATACTACTTGCACCACCACTAAAATATCTTTTTTCGAATGGTAACACTTTCATATTTCCATATGGAATTCCAATACCAGTGAAAATGCGATAGGCCATTTTTGTTCCTTTTGTTACTTTATGGAAATATCTGAAATCAGTTTCGGCTTTAATAAATTGCGCATATCTGGTATTTAACAACTGATAACTACCATCAACAATTTTTGATTTATTTAAATCATTAAAAGCGGATAAAATATTACCCGCAGATTCAATTTGGCCTCTCAAATAAACATTATCATGATGTTTACCAAAATTAGCATCATTAAATAAAAGTCCATATGAGGTAACAGTAACCATGTGATTGGTATAACTATTTTCGAGGAAAGTTCCATTTATTGAATTTTTAAACCTCCAGGAAATATATGGGAGATTTACATAATTAATTTCAACAGGATTAAAAAAATGTTTTAAATTTTTGTTTCCTTGCCATACATAACCAAATGAAATATTTGAAATTGTTCTTGTATAATCTGGTCTTTGTTGATAATTATAAGCTATTGAAATGCTTGTTTTAGGATTTCTTCTTTTAATAAACTCTTCAAGATTAAGAGGCATTAAAAAAGTAGAAAAATACAATTTAGATTCTCCTCCAATTTCAATTGTGTTAAACGGAAGATATTCCTGAATTTGTTGATTATTTTCAAGTATAACTGAACTTTGTCTTTCAATTGCACCCCTAAGCTTAACATCCCATTGTTGAGCACCCCTAAAAATATTTCTATTCTGATAAAGAATATTTCCTGCAATACCAAGGTTTCCAGATGAATTTGTTCCTTCAGCTTCTAATTTATATGATTGAATACTTAGAGGAGTTAATTCTATATATGAGTTTAAATAATTTGGCCTTGAAGATTTTGCAAATTGAATATTTACCAACCTAAATGTTTTTAACGATGTTAAATTTCTATATGTTCTATCTACATCTTTAGTATCGTAGTAAATTCCATTTGTTAAATAGCACGCTCTTATTAATACTTTTGGTTTTATTTTTACTCCATTCTGAGAAATAAAATAATACCCTCCCTTTTCAATTGTGTCAAGAGTGCTATAATATTTATCGCGTTCTTGTAATGCAAGCTTAGGATTAAAATCTGTATAATAATAAACGGTATCTATTAAATACTGTCTATGATTTTCTTTTACTATTAATCCATTGTCAAGTTGTTTATCAATATTTTGAATAACAACGTTCAAATTAACCTTATAATTCCCCAAAGAAGTATCAACATCAAACACAATATACTCTTTATTAAAAAAATAATAGCCATTAGATTTTAGTTTTTCAGTAATTCTTATACGCTCATTCTGAACAATATCAGAATCAAAGAAAACTCCATTTTTAAGTAATGTGGAGTTAGTGTCTGGCAACACAAAGCTTTTTATTTTTTCATCATCAATTTGATAGCTAACATTATTAATCACATAAGGTTTGCCTGTTGAAATAATATAATTTACTTCAATTTTTTTTCGTCTGATTTTTAATGAATCTTTTAAAACTGAATAATAATAACCTTTATTTCTTAAAAAAGATTTTATTTGGGCACTGGATTTATTGGTTTTTACCTGGTCGAATATTACCGGTTCTTCGCCTACAATATTTCCCATTTTTGTTTTCCATTTTCTTGTTTTACCAATATGTGTTAAATTATATACGGCTAGATGAAAACGGAAAAAAACAAGTATATGCTTATTAGGTTTTTGTTTAATGTAAGTTTCTGCTTGCTCTAAGTCAATGTTTTTATTATCGCATTTAACTTTTACTTTATTTAACAAATACTCGTTTTCGGCTACAAATCTCGTAGGCCTACATGAAAAGACAACTATCCCAACAAATAATAAAATTATATAAACTCTAGCTTTATGCAAACTTATTTGATTTGTCACAAAGATAAACTGAAATAAATAAAATATAAGATGAATATAAGGGACTAGAAAAATAAAAATTATTTGGACTGATTATCCTTAACTTTCAAGTTATCAGGAATAATAATTTCATCAATTTTTACCTTTGTTTGATCTTCGTTTACAAGTTTTATTTGAACCCTTCTATTGTACTTTCTACCTTCTTCACAATCCTTTCCATTACTCATTTTATTTGATGCTACAGGATTAGACTCTCCTTTACCATAAGACAATAAACGATCAATTCCGATTCCTTTACCTTTAAGATAATCTACTGCGGATTTTGCCCTTAATTTAGATAATTTGGTGTTATATGTTTTTGAACCTTTAGAGTCAGTATAGCCAGTTAACTCAAGTTTCATTAAAATATTTTCCTGCATAACACTGTTCACTTTATCTAAAACTTTAATAGATTCTTCAGTAAGATTATATCTATCAAAATCAAAAAATAAATTATTTACAATTAGTATTTCTTGTTTCTTAATGACTACAGGAATTAAAATAGTATTTAACTTAATTTCTGACATTGAATCGGTTCCAGTAACAGTAAACGGTTCAGTAAATTGCCGGTAGTCATCAGAAGTCACTAAAATATTATATTTTCCTATATCTAACTGTTGTTTATAAACAAAGGATAAATTTTGGGGAGTATAAATATTAATTGTATTAACCATAGCAGAATCTAAAATAGCAACTCTTAGATTTTTTGGAATTTGATTTTGATTATCGCTTAAGGTTAAATTACCGTTAACTGCAATGAGATATGATAATTGTGTAACTTTTTTTAATGTATCAATAGGGTTATCCTGAATATTATCTTTAATCTTTCTGAATACTTTCTTTAACCTAAAATTCGGATTATTATAACCTCTTTCGTCTTTGTTTTCAGTAAAAAACACTTTTCCATCTATCACAAAACTATTGTCATCATCTTTATATAACACTGTATCTTTAATGTTTTCCATTAAAAATATTGACAAGTTAGCAAAACCCCATTTTTTAAATTTCCAATTACAATCCCAATTGCGTGCCTCTTTTTTCTTTTTGGTTTTAAAAACAATAATGTCTGCATTTTCTTTTTTATCAACCTTTAATAACACAATATCAGCATCAATTGGGTGTGTCATTTCAATTACAGTTTGTCCAATTGACTGATAGCTAAAAAAGAAAAACAAAACAAAAATTAGGATAAATTTCCTATTAATGATATTAAAAAAACATGCTAAAGTTTTCATATGAAAAAAGGCTACAATACTGGAATACATAACGATATAATATTATTTACCTCTGCATTACTTAAACAAAGATAATAAACAATAAGTATTTATACCTGTTTTTAATATGTTTTTTACTTGTTTGAATTTTCCTTAATGGAAAGCACAAAATCATTTCTCCGCTATTTACCTAAATAACAGCAGATTATTGCATTTTCGTTTTTGCTTAAAAAGAGGATTAACTATCGGTGTTATTAAACAACCTATGAAATCATAAGTATTAGAATTCTACAACCTGGAAAAAATGATAAAAAATTTACTATTTCCGAAATCTGTATACGTTTATCATTTTTATATGCTACAATCCATGCATCTGCAGTGCCCGAAGAAATTTTTTCTTGTTTTGCTTCAGAATATTTGCTATAATTTCCTATCAAATACTTATACCATCCATCATGCATCTCTACAGAAGTCTCTTTGTTTCCTGGATATCTTTTGTGTAATTCTTTATCCGGAATTTGTCGATGACAAGCTCCAACCTGTACTTTAAAAATAATGTTTCCACTTTCAATGGAAACTACTGGATCAATAACTTTAACTTGAGAACTATCGTTTTTGGGTATAATAACTTGTGCCGAGTCATTATTTAATTTTGGAATACTATCATTTTGCCCATTAGTTATCAGATTTAATGAATCTTTTTCTCTTGATTTTTTTATTAGCCCTTCAATAATAGTATTAGGATTTGCATACCCTCTTTCTATTATATTTTGGGTAAAATAAACTTTCCCATTAATCTTATATTTTGAATCTCCATCAGCATATTTTGCTGTATCACTAATATCAGTATAGATGAATATAGACAAATTTGAAAAACCCCATTGTTTAAATAACCACATACAATCCCATTGCTTGCTTTCGCTTATTTTTTTTGTTTTATAAACTATAATATCTGCCTCTTCTTTTTTATTTACTGATAACAAAATAACATCAGCATCAAATGGATCCATAAGTTCAATAACAGATTGTCCAATAGAATCAAAACAAAGAAATACGGTAAATAAACATAAAATTAATAATCTTTTATTTAAGGTATTAAAAGTTAATTTACACATTAAATTAGACATCAATAATTTTTTAAAAATCTATTAAATTAAACCTACTTTTAGTATAAAGTCACATAAAAATAAATAAAAAAGTTAACTAACAAAACACATCAAATTTATAACAACGTATAAGAAGTAGTAATTTAATAAGAATAATCCTTATTACTTATTAGTGATTTTTTACACTAAACAGCTATACGCCTGATAACATGTTGATTGTGCAGGTATTTTTTTACAATATTCACACAAAAGTATTTAACATTCAGTTGTTCATATTTTTACGCAAGCTACTCAACCTTAACTCTTTCGCCTTGAGAATGAGAAGTAAATTCTGGAGCATACATACATTGAATTGTTGTTATTCCGTTAGAGAAATCACCCTTTTGAGAAACTCTTAAAGGGTATTCAAACACGTAAGTTCCCTTTGGTAAATTATCCATGAAGAAATTTGTACTTGCATCTTTAGTGCTTTCATAATAACCTAATCCATCCTGATATTTATATACCGAAAAAACATTTAAAGGTTCGAAACCCGATGCACGCATATCTTTCATGTGAACAAATTCCATATTTCTGTCAACCCTTAGCTCAATTCTAACAATTACTTTATCGCCAACCTTTAAAATTGCTGGAGCTTTAATTGGTTCAATAATTTTTCCTGCAGAGGTAAGCCTTTCAATAAAAAGTTCTTTTTTAAGTTTTAAAGGAGTTTCGTGGGGAGTAATTTTATCAAGCTGTTCAAAATATTGCCAATAAACAGAACCCCATGCAATACCTTCAGTATTCTTTGTTACAGTTACTTTTCCCATTTCTGGTTTTACATCACTTCCTTGCCAGCTTGTCTTAAAATAACCTGTTCCTGCCTCAACTTGAACATTGTCCATTTTCTTTGGATCAATCTTTTGTGTTCCTATAACAATTTCCACTAACTGATCATTTGCTAGCAAATCGGTTCCTTTTAGTAACAACGAGTAAATAGCTTCAACAGTTGCTTTTGTTGTTTTCCAATCCTGAGTTTGCTTTTGTTTAAGCAACCATATTTTCAATTCCTCAACTGATTTCTGGTCATTTGCTACCTCATCAAAAGCTTCAATTAAAAGCGCCTGAGTTTCAATTGGCGCATTATACCAGTAATAACCAGCTTCAACATCTTTCCAATACATACCAAGCTCTTCATTAATAATAGAATTTTCACGAAGTGACTTAATAATATCTAAAGGAACCTTTTTGCTTTGATAACGATGTAAGCCAAGAGCCATCATACCTTGTAAATATTTATTTTCAGAAAGCCAATACTTTTCAGCCTGTCCTTTAAAATATTCGAATGCTATGTTACAATTATTTGGTATTGGAATTTCGGTAAAGAAACTTCGTGCATATAAGTATTGCACTTGCGTTGAACTAATATGTTTTTTAAGAAGTTCTTCTTTTGTATAAAATCTTAACAAATCATAATAATCATCTTTAATGCGTTTATCAAGATAGTTTACGCCTGACTCAACCATCTTTTTTAAATCTTTATTATTAGCATAATCAATAACTTTTAATTTTTGAAGATGACCAAATCCTGTTATCATGTGCTGTGTTATATACTTGTTTTCAGGCATTCCAGGAAACCATGGCCAGCCACCATTTGCAGATTGCGACTTTTCGAGCTTTGTTAATGCCACTTGCATTTCATTAGACATTCTATTTAAATCAAATAACAAACCAATATTCCTTTTGCGTTGAGTTTCATCCTGTGCATCTAAAACCCAAGGTGTTTCCTGCAACAACACTGATTTAAGTTCTTGATTTTTTTCAAGATTTGAAAGCAAAGCCTTTGAATCAGGAGTATTTTTCCATGAGTCAAATACAGCTTTAATTTTTGGTGAGGAATTAGCTATATGAGTGGCTAAACTATTTGCATAATAACGACTAAAAACCTGTTCATTGCATTCATAAGGATATTCGATAAGATAAGGCAAAGCTTGAACAGCATACCATGCAGGATTTGAAGTAAATTCCAATGTGTATTTAAAACTCTTTAATGTTGATGAATTTCCAGATTCCATTAATTTTTTAAACTCAAAAACTTTTGAAGAATTTCCCCTTATTGGTAAAGGCATTGATTCAGTAACCATCATTCTGTTACTCATTACAGGAATAACCGATTGTTCGCCATCAGAAAAGTTTTCTGCTGTTGCAACAACCTTTACAGAAACTGCATTTATTCCTTCTGGTATGCTCAAATTCCAGACAACATTTGTATTACCTTTTTTATCTACTGAAAAGGATTTTATTTCATCATTTTTAGAAAGAATTCCAACAATTGTCTTCATTGTTACAGGATCGGTTAGCTCAATTTTAGCCTGACCTTTTAATTCTTTTTCGGTTAGATTACTAATTTTTACAGACAATTCTATTTTATCATTTTCTCTGAAAAAACGTGGTAAATTTGGAACAACCATTAACTCTTTTTGAGTTACTAATTCATTATTAATAAAACCATATTCTAAATTTTGAGTATGAGCAAAACCCATCATTTTCCATGAAGTGAGAGCTTCGGGGACAGTAAATTTAACTATAACTTCTCCATTTTCATTTGTCATTAAAGTTGGATAAAAGAATGCTGTTTCATTTAAATTTGTGCGTGCTTTTACATTTCCAAGTCGAGCATCTTCGGTATCTCCTTTACCTAAAATTCCTTTATCTTTTTCCTTACCAAGTAAGTTTATTTGATCATTAGCTTGTTCTTCTTTTGTGTTACCAAAACCATCCATACTCTTTTCAGATTCATACATTTCACCGGCCATTACAGTAGATGGGGCGGCATCAGGAGTTTGAGACATCATCATTGCAGAATATTTCTTACCTCTTGAGGCACCTTCTCTGCTATTTCCATAATAATTTCTATTTCCATAAAAATAAAAACCAAACCAATTTAATGCATCATATTTCTGATAAGGAATTGCAGGATAATTCTTATAATTTTTTAAGATTTGATTTGACGTATAAGTGCTAAACAAATCCGAGCTTAAATACATATTCATATAATCATAAGGGAACACATTAAATCCCCAATAATTTGCTTTTAGTGCGTCAAGTGATTTATCATAAAGAGCGGCAACCATTTCGGCTGCGACTTTTTCGCCTTTAGGTCCGGTAATTTTTAATCGCCATTCCTCTTGCTGACCAGGTAAAAGCTTATCTCTAAAAGTTTCAAAAGAAATCTTTAGCTCTTTGTTAGAATAAGGAACAGAAACAGTTTCGTCAAATGAATATACCCTATTATTTGCTACCAACCTAAAATGCACTGAAAAATTACCACGGTACTCTTCTTTTACAGGAATTTCAATTAATTTCTGATTATTTGAAACAGGAATCCATTTCCTAAAAACAATTTTATTTCTATGCTCAATTTCATAAAGTATATGCACATTTTCATAACTTGACCCAACCACAAATTTCGCAATTTCACCTGGCTCACAATAATTTTTAACAGCTGAATGCCAGAAAGGATTGGCAAATGGAAGCTTTATAGATTTTTCGCCAAAAACAGTAATATATTTTTTATTCATTACTTTTTTGCCAAATGAATCTATTGAATTCATTTCTATAACATATCTCCCAGGATCCCACTTTATTAAATCTTTAATTTCAAATTTTTCTTCTTTTCCTGTATCAAAGCCATAGCTAAAAACTTGTTTTATTGTTTTTAACTTTGATAAATCGGCTTCAATATCATAAACATTACCTGGATATTTCTTTTCCCACTCTTCTTTTGTATAATTAAATTTCTCTGGTTTTTCCCATAATCTGTTTCGCAAAACTTCTTTTTCATCTTCTAATTTGGATATTGTTATTTTTCCAGAAGCAGCCACCTTTTCTCCATTAAGGTTTGTTGAATATATATAATACTTTTTTTCTTCTGAAGAATTTAGAGTTGCCGGAACATTTACATCTAAAAGCAATGTTGTATAGCCAACCGTGATTGATTTTGAATCGCTTTGAGTTTCGCCATTTATATCTGTAATATCAATTGAAACCTGATAATCAAAATCGGTATAATCATCAGCTTTTATTGACAAATCGGGAATTGCTTTGAATTTAAATTTAAATTCTCCTTTTTCATCAGTTTTAATTTTTCCATTTGTTATTTCAACAGAAGTTTGTATTGTTGGCCTCCACCACCATCCTCGCCATACTGGAGTTCTAACAACGCGATAAGTTACAACTGCATCAGAAATATTTGCTCCAGAATATGCAGCACCTTTTCCCAAAACTTCAACAGTATCGTTTAATCTATAATTACCTTTAAAAGGATCAAGTTCTGCCTCAAACTTTGGTCTTTTATATTCCTCAACAGAAACTGAAATTGAACCACCTGATGTTGACAATTGAAAATTACCATTTAATAAACCCTGTGGAATTTGAAGTGTTCCACTAAATGTTCCAAAATCATTTGTAGATATTGGAGTCTGACTAATTGTCTGATAATTGGGATCAATAAAAGATAAAGTAGTTTCAAATTTCTTTGCAATTGAACGCTTTGTACTATCAACTTCAACAACAATTCCTTTATAATAAATTGTCTGCCCGGGTCTATATATTGCTCTGTCAGTAAAAATAATTGTGTTATATGATTTTTCTATTTCGTTGTTATATCTATAATTATAAAAATTCTGTTGTGTTTTTAAAATTTGTTTATTCCATTTAAACTCCAATCCTGTATTATACACATCTTTTTCATACTCTGTTAACACTTTAACATACCCATTTTCATCGGTAATATGAGTTTTGCCTTTTACATTATTATACTTTCTGGTAACATAATTATATTTTGAATAAAATTCCTGAACCGAAACTTCACTTAACGGTTTTCCATTACTGCGATTTGTTACAAACACATCATAATCCCCATCTATACAGCGACGATACAAATAACTAATATCAGAAACCATAAAATCCTTATAAGCAAGTTGATCATCATCAAACTTAAACTCCTGATTCGGGGAAATAAATATAACATAGTGCCCATATTGCAAACTATCTAAAATCAATTCTGTTGTATGATCATTATAATCTTGCTCATATGGAAGATTAACAACAAAATTCTTTACCATAACAGCTGTTTTTAAAATCTTCTCAACGAAATCAGCTCCATAAAAATTCTGACTTAAGCGCTCATATTCATCAATGTCAATTTCTGAAACCCTAATCCATACTTTTGAAATATTCTGATAACTAATCTTTGTTACAAAGGGTTTTCCTGGGATTTGAACTTGTTCTATATTAAAAGTTAATGTTTTATTTTCGATTTGAGATTTTAAATTTTCGCATTTTGCAGCTCCGGTAGAATTAGGAAATTGCTCAATTGATTTATTGCAGATTGCTATAGCTTGAATTTTATAATCTTTATATTTTATAGATAAAGAATCCTGTGCATTATAATTGCCTGAAAGATTATTTAAACAAATTGCTATCTGATAAGAAACTTCAGTAGAAAAAGCATTTGAATTATATTTATTCTGAAGTTTTTTTAATGCATTTAAATACAACTCATCTTTTTCGGTATTTACAGAGTTAGAATAAATAAATTTTAATCTAGCTAAATCTGCATCAATAAATGCGTCTGGCTTTGCATCACTGGCATGAAATTGCAATAATTTCTGAATAACCTTAATGCCATAAAACTGAAGCGATAAAGTATCAACAGTATTAATTTTAAAATTCATGAATTCCAATGCATCCGAAAAATAAAAATCTTCTTTTAACTCAAAATAATCTGCTGGTTTTGAAAGTGCTATTTCTTTATTTGAAAAAAAGTTGATTGCTCTAAAAGCAAGAAAATCATATAAAGTTGGACGAAGTCCATCTGTTCCTTGTCCTAAATCAACAACTGCTTTAATTTCAGAAATCGGAGTGCGTTTTAAACTATCTTCGTTTTCTAACGACTGCATGTAATGCTTAATACAGGCATCTGCTAATTTATTTAAATCCCAGGTTTTAATATCATCGTTTTGAAAATTTGAAATTTCACTTCTTTGATTAAATTTCCAACGATTATTTTGATAATACATCCAATACATTTCAGATGCTAAAGAGTGATATACTGGACCATACGGAAACTTCATGATTTTAGCATCTTTTATAAGATCATTCAAAATATTTTCAAATGCATCTTCTTCAATCATGTTTCGATACTTTAACTGATAGATTCTAGCTTTAATAACTTGAGCAGCATTATTTTCGGCAAATGCTTTTTTATAAATTTTATCAACCAATTCCAAGGCAGATTTTGGCAATCCTTTATCATCAAGACTATCAACTGAGGCCCATTCCTTTTTAAAATCTTTAGATGAGTTAAAATGCAATGGCTTGTCTTCTGGTTTTGTATTTGGCTTATTTACAACTACTCCTGCATATATTATTGAAAAAAGAACTATGACAGAAGTAAAAACGAGTAATACTTTTTTATTAAACATATTTTTAAATTTTTTTGTCAGTTTAAAAACGAATGAAAATAGTTATAATTATTTAATTTTGGAAATCAGATTCCAAAATCTTATAATTCCATAATTTTTTGAAAAAAAATCTAAAGAAGAGAACAGTGAAAAAAATCTTAATTATTTTACTGTTGTTATAATAAATTCTGTTCTTCTATTAAGCGCCCTTCCTTCTTCGGTATCATTTGTTGCAATTGGCTTAGAAAAACTATAACCCTTGAAGCTTAATCTAGTTGCGGTAATTCCATGTTCTACGAGATAATTCAATACTGATTTTGCTCTGTTCTGTGATAATTTTATATTGTGTTCCTGCGAACCAACATTATCAGTATGACCTCCAATTTCTATTGAAACTCTTTGATTTTCTTTTAAAAATGAAATAAGCTTAGAAAGCTCAGCTTTTGATTCTGTTTTTAAATTTGACAAGTCAGTGTCAAAGAAAATATTTTTTAGAACAACTGCAACTCCAGGTTTTATAGGGGTTAAAGGGATATCAAGTTTATATGGCTTAGTAAAATCTGTAATCCCTTCTAACGAGAAATTTCCACTATAAAACACATAACCTTTTTTAGAAACATTTAAAGCATAATTTTTTTCGGCAGGGATACAAGCTAAATAGGAACCAGTCACGGGATCAGATTTTAAACATGAAACAGTTTCTGATGTTTCCAGTTCTAACATTTCAACATCTGCTTCTAACTTTTGTTTTGTTATCACATCATATACAACACCTTTTACCCATGTCACAACCTGTGGTCTGGCCTCTGGATATAGTTCAAACTGAAAAATATCCCAATCTCTTGAACCATTTCTATTTGAAGAATACATTGCCAAATTTCCATGTGCATTAACAATGAGCCCAAAATCATCCACAAAAGTATTAATTGGATAACCTAAATTTTTTGGTGTGCTCCAGGTTCCATCTTTTTTAAGTCTTGAATAAAAAATATCCTGACCACCCATTCCCGGCCACCCATCTGATGAAAAATATAATGTTTTACCATCTGGATGTATTGATGGAGCATACTCGTTTTTTGCAGTATTTATACTATCTCCCAAATTAACAGGCTCAGACCAGCTTCCATCATCGTTTCTTTTTGCCATATATATATCTCGTCCACCTTTCGAGTCTGGTCTGCCGCCAGAAGCTAAAAACAGCACTCTCCCATCAGATGAAGGAGAAGGATTAGATTCCCAATATTTAGTGCTTATTGGAGGACCAATATTTATTGGCGAGCTCCATTTATTTCCCATTCTTTTAGAATAATAAATATCGCATGAACCAAAATCCTCTTTTCGATTACAAGCAGTATAAAACAAGAAACGACCATCAGCAGAAATACCTTGCGCACCTTCATTATCTTCTGTATTCAAAGGCGAACCAACATTCATTGATGGGGACCATGTGCCATCTTCATTTTTATATGTTATAAAAAAATCTTCCTGCATTAATACTTTTCCATTAAGTGATTTGTACTTTGTTGGAAGCTGAACAGTAAACATCATTGTATTTTCGTCGGCAGTAAGCGATGGCCAATAATCTTTAAACTCGGTATTAACAAAATCCCCAATATTTACTGGATTAAAAGGAACTGGATGCTTAACCGCAGATGCACCAAACTCGGCATTAACAAATAATTGTTTTGCCGAATTTAAAATACTTGTATCTGTTGCAGATGAAATACATTTCTGAAGGTGCGTTACTGCATCATCATAATTACCAATTTTCATTTCTGATTTAGCAACAAAAAAATAAATTTTAGGATTAAAATCAGGGTTTATTTCAATTACCTTTTTAAAAGCGGTTATTTCATCATTAAAATGAAGTTGTTCATTTTCTAAATCGGCTAACAATAAATAAGGCTCTATAAAACTCGGATCTTTTTCTAATGCAAACTGAATAAATCTTTTAGCATTTTCAAGATCACCTTTATTATAATACCCAATTCCTATTTCAAAAAATTCGATTGCTTTTTTATTGTTCGAAGAGTAATCTGTTTGCGAATATGAAGTGAATGAAATAAATAAGAATAGTATTATAAAGATTATCTGCATAAAATTATTTTTATGGTATATGCATAAATTTATGTGCCTGAATAGAAATATTCCATTTTGGATTTTCTTTTACATAATCAACTACCTCTTCAATAATTTCGCCAAACTGGCTCCATTCTGGTTGCAAAAATAATTTACAGTTTGAATTTACTTTTTTTGCATTTTCTTCGGCCCATATAAAATCAACTGAACTTTGAATAATAACTTTTAATTCATCGGCTTTATTGTATATTTCATCTAATGGTGGGTTTTGTTTTTTTGGTGAAAGACAAATCCAATTCCAAGTGCCAGACAATACATATGCTCCACAAGTTTCAAGAAATGTTTCTATTTCTTTCTTTTTAAAACTTTCACAAAGCAAATCAAGATTATAACTTAATGGCTCGCCACCAGTTACTACAACTGCTTTTGCGGAATTCTGAGAAGATACTTCTACAATGTCATCAACATTCATTAACCATTCAGGATGATTATTCCATGAAAACTTAGTATCGCACCAATCGCAAGCAATGTCACATCCTGCAATTCTTATAAAATATGCTGGCTTACCTGTATGAAAACCTTCACCTTGTATTGAATAAAACTTCTCAATTATAGGTAGTTTACTATCAATTATATCTTCTTTACTCATTATCATTTATTACAAAAACATTGCAAAAGTAGCTTATTCTTTTAGTGATAACAAAAAAGGACCTGAAACTTCCAGGTCCTAAATTATTATTAATAAACATTTCGATTTTTTAGTTTATTCTTCTTCTATATTTTTCTTTTTGTGTTTTGTATAATAAACCGAAATCGCTATAGAGATTATAGCCAAAAACATAAAAGCAACAATTCTATAAATAATTCCTACAATAGCTAGATCTACAATAAAAAGATAAATGGCTGCTGCTATCATTGTAAATATTGCCATCCATCTGTATTTAATATTATGTATTAAAAGGCTTAATAAAAAATAAACAACTGCTGCAATAGACCATGATAATGTAACGTATTGCCCAGGAACAGCTTTATATAAAGCATAAAGCATAGTAAAGAATCCAAAAATTAAATAAATATTTCTTATCAAATCTGTTTTAATATCAAGCCTTTTACTTTGCAAATTAATAACACGAGCAGTTATAATTGCAATTAATGCAAATGAAAAATTGATTGAATGAATTGATTCAGCTGAAAAATAATAACCCGCCATTAAAAGTGCAAAAAGAAATAAATTCATAAACACAATAATCTTTGACCTGAACCAAATTGCCATTGAGACTACAAGTAAACTCTGAATAGACAACAATAAATACGAAAGTGGCAAACCATAAACCCCATAAATAGCTGTGCTTATTGAGATAAAACCATATAACGCATAAAAAGCAGGAGTATATTTTAATTCGGAGTATTTCTTTAGAAAAACTGAAAAAAGCAAACAAATTGCAGAAATTGGCAAGAAAATCCAGACATAATTCATCATGTAGAAAGTAACAACATACATAGTAAGAATTGCGGTAAAAAATAAGCCATTAAGAATAATTGTAATAAATACAAATGCTTCAGGCATTGATTCTTTTTGTTTAAATAATGTAATCATTGAGAAGGCAGATACACAAACAAAAAGATAAGCAATACTATAATGATCAGATAGCCCGGCAACTAATTCCTTATCAACATTTACATGAACAATGTACCAAACAATGAATGAAATATATGAAAAAAATTGAGCTACAACAATAAGTTTCCACCAACTATTCTTATGTAAAAGATAAACAGAAAAAATAACTGCTAAAGTAACAACAGAAAGCATAAAATGAGTAGTATTACTAATATTTGCAGTTACTAAAAGCAAGATAAAACCAATAGATGCAAGAAATTCTGAACTTTTTTTATTAGCAAAATAAAATTGAATAATACTTATAATCACTAATAAAATCAAAGGAACAGCCGGTTCTGAAATAAGAGGGAAGTCGGTAAAAAAATGAAGTCGTAAAGTGACATAAAATAGAAGAATATAACTAATGATATTAAACTTAGAGGATAGCCCTGGTATAGATTTCTTAATATAATGTGCAATCACAAAAACTAATATTGATGCAACATATCCAAAAACAGTAGAAAATAGTGGCTGACCTGAACTCTGAATATATTGTGTTACAAAAGCAAGTCCGAACAAAAGAACAATACTTCCAAGCCAACCTAAACCAAACTCACCAATTCTTGATTCCATTGCCGATTCTTTTTCTGAATCTGAAGGTTGCTGTTTTAACTCATCATTGGTAAGTTCTCTATCGTAGGCCTTATATTCTTCTTCAGTAACCTTTCTTACGCCTAACAATGACTCTAGCTGACCAACTCTTCGCTCTAAATAGTCTAGTTTTTCAATAATCTTTTCATCCATCTTATTTGCTTTTGGGTTACCAAAGATAATTATGTTTTAAAACATAACTGTATAGTTAGAAAATAAAAAAAGGTTTCATTTTACTGAAACCTTTTACATTACTACTTATATAATTTTGTAAATAATTAAATTATTCATGCTCTATATGAGGAGCTTTCTTCCAAGGTGGTAATAACCATAAAAGAATAGTTAGAATAATTAGTGGAACAACTAACCAAATCATTCCCCCTAAAAACCCTTCTTTACCAATCATATCTAGCTTAAAGTCTGTAAATCCGTAAAAACTTTTTGAAAATAATTGACCGCCAATAACAACATTCCATCTCATAAAGAAAATCCCCACAAGAACACAAAGTGATAATATGAAATATACAAATTTACGAATGTTCTCTTTTGGTTTTAAAAATTGGAATGTTCCTAGAGTTAATAATGGGATTAAGGTACCTATCAATCCTTGCATTATGAAGAAAGTAAAAAACAATTTACCATGAACCAATAAATTCAATATATCAAATGATTCTTCAGCTACATAAATTCTATGAATCTGATCAAGCCCTTCTAAAACAAAATCAATAAGGAGAATATAAAACAAATACTTACCAATAGCATCAAGACAAATCATGTCTAGTTTTTGTTTTCTAATTATACTTACTGCCATATAAATAAACATTACAAGAGCAATACCAGAAACCATAGCAGAAAACAAGAAAATAACAGGCATCATTACAGTTGACCACCATGGGTTCGCTTTTACAGATCCGAAGATAAAGCCAACATATCCATGTAAAATAAAAGCCGAAGGAATACCCACTACTGTGATAAAATAACCTAGTTTGTTGTCTGTAATTCTTGATTTATTAGAAACATCTTTAATTCCAAGTGTTAGGATTTTATATATTATTGATTTGAAACCTGGATTTTCTTTTGACCAGATTGTCATATCATATCTATAATCAAACCAAATTTCTAATAATAGTACAACCATTAAGTACCACAAATACACAAAGCCAAAAATGGCCATTGCAGAAGTTAAATGTGGTGTTGTCATAATTTCGTAAAAACGAAATGGTTTTCCTAAGTGGAAAATAAGTGGCATTGTTGCCACAAGCATAAAAGAAAATGCAGTTAAAAGTGATAACTCATAAGTAGGTTTTAAAGCCTTAATATTAAATACCCTGTTAAGAGATGCTAAAATAAATGCTCCAGCAACTAATCCGGTAATATAAGGGTAAAGAACAATAAGTACAGACCAGTTTAATTCTATCTCGTTAGGATAGCAGTAGCCGTCCATCTTGGACATTGCTTCATATAATGATTGAAATTCCATATTAATGTACCTCCTGACTTAATGCGTTATAATAAAGTTTTGAGCCGGTGTTTAAATTTGGTTTTAAAGCACCCACAGTATGATTTTTTATAAATTTAACCATTTCGCTTTTTGGATCACGAAGGTTCCCATATAGCCTTGCTCCAGTTGGACAAACCATCATACATGCTGGATCCATTCCTTTTTTTAATCTATGGTAGCAAAGTGTACATTTATCAACTGTACCTAAATCTGGTTTAATGTACCTGCATCCATAAGGGCAAGCCTGAACGCAGTAACGACAGCCAACACAATAATTTGGATCAACAAGCACTACACCATCAGGAGAAACAAATGTTGCTCCTACCGGACAAACCTGAGTACAAGGTGATTTAGAACAATGATTGCACATTTTAGGAACAAAAAAAGTTTTAAATATCTCTGATTCAGGAACTGGTTGTTTATAACCATCAATGCCACCATTTGGTGATTGAACTTTTACTTCTCCGCTATTGGTAATGGTATATTGTTCAACCCAGCTTCTAAAGAAAAACGGTTCCTTTGGAACATCATTTTCAGCTTTACAAGCACGTGCACAACTAGCACAACCAATGCATTTTTCGATATCAAGACCTATACCATACCAAGTATCATCGCTCTTTGATTTTTCGGTTGATTGAGCAGCTTTTAAAGGACTTAGCAATGATGCAAAGAGAACTCCTCCAGCTATTACTCCAGTTTTCTTAAAAAACTCTCTTCTTGAAAAGTCTTTATTTTCTTTTACCATAAAACAGGATTATGAGAATTATGACAACTTATACATTCATCTTCTTTATTATGCTCATTCATATCAATTTGTTTGATAACTTTTGCACGGGCAGGATTCTTACTATGACACCTTCCGCAGAATTCACGAGCATGTTCTTTTACAATATTTGTCTTTTGAGGATCGTCAACATGTTTGTAGCCTGGCCCATGACAGGTCTGACAATTTATTGATTTATGCACACTACTATCTCTAACAGCTGCAATTGAATCATGACATGTTATACATGTTTCATTCATGTTAACATACTTAATAGGTCTGTCTTCATTTTCTTTTAAAGCTGCACCCCTATAATGACCATATTCTCCAAAAGTGGCAGGTCTTAAAAAATGACGAGCAACCAAAAATAATGCAATAAAGACCGCAAACGCAATCAGAAGTCTTTTTACTTGAACTGGCATATATTTATTTATTTATATTTTTAATCAATCCCACTATTATAAATCTATACAAAAAACTCAATATGTTATTAAACACTTTTTGCAAACTTAAATGTTTTTTTGCCTCAATTTAGTTAAAATCTAAAGTATTTTCATTAAATCATATTATTTTAGAAGCATTATAAATAGACGTAAATGGAAAAGATTGGATTTACTCCAATCTTTTCCATAAAAAATTTATAATTAATATTTTTTAAAAATACTAACTAAAACATCTCGAAATGACAATTAGAACAGTTAGTTGTTTTCCAATCTTCTCCAATATCAACTGGATGAATAAATGGCATTGTTCCATTTATAGGAGAATATTTAATAGAATCTCTCTGACCTTGACCAATTAATGTATGGCATAAATTACAATCCTTAGAAATAACTTTGCCATCAGATGATTTATGTTTATCGTCATGACAACGGAAACAACCTTTATTTTCAAAATGTCCAATATTTCTTGGATATTTCTTATAGCTTACCCTCATGTAAGGAAATGTGTTATATGAAAATTCTTCTTGAATTGCAGTTACTGCCTTTTTAATTTCCTTCTCATATTTAGAAAATAAAGCGGGGTATCCTTCTTTATAATATTTAATCATCTGATCATTAATTCCTGCAAACGCAGAATCTTTTGTAGTATAAAGATCGTTTGTAGCTTCCATTGCAGCACTTTTAAGATAAGGAACTTTTGTGTCAATTCTATTTCCAGCAAACAATTCATTTACATAATGAGGAGGCGAAAAGTATTCATGTGATGGGCGATTATGACAATCCATACAATCCATCATTCGTTTTTCAGTAGTAGCAACTTCCTTAACAGTAGGATGAATTGATGTGTCTTCTTCTACAAAAACAATCTCTTTTCCTGTTGACTTATTAAAATATCTTACCCAAGGAATTGTTTGGCGCTTTTCATCAGCTTGATATGTTATCTCAACATCGTTATTAATATGCCAATGTATTCCCTCGGTATTGCCTAATGCAGAATGATCGGCTCCAATTCTCATTTTCATAATAACATCCCATTCGGTATTTGCAGAATCGGCTAAATAGTATTTTTGACTTCTAATTTTATTTGTATAGAATTTTTGAGGCCAATGGCATTTTTCACAAGTTTCACGAGCTGGGCGTAAATTAGCTATAGGTGTTTCAATATTTCTTGGATAAGTTCCCAATATATATTTGTAAACCTGTCGTAAACCAGACATTTTAGATTTTACATAAAAATCAGCTCCTTCACCAACATGACATTCTGCACATTTAACGCGAGCATGAGGTGAATGTTGATATGCAACATATTCAGGTTCCATCACTTTATGACAAAGTTTTCCACAAAACTCTACCGATTCAGTATAATGAAATCCTTTATAACTACCTATTACAGTTGCAATAACAAAAAATATTGTAACAACAGTAAAAATAAGAATTGCATTTCGTGTTTGTGGATCTCTAAGATTAATGACTAATAATTTTTCGTCAGAAACAGGCAATCCTTTTTTAAGTTTTCTTTTTTTAAGATACATCCCAGTAGGTATTAGGATTAATCCAAAAACAAGAAATCCTGGTGTAACTAAATACGCAAAAAGATCAAAGTAAACATTGTCTGTTTGAAAGAAATTAATCTGTATAACAAAGAAAGTAATTGCAAAAGCTGCAATAATTGCAATAATAGATCCTAAATAGGAAATATAATTGTAATAAGTACGTGGTAGTTTCATTTTAAAACAATTAAATTATTTTTTTTATGTTGTAAAAATAACTAAAGACTTGCTTAAATCAAGCAATTTTTAAAAATGTTTAGTAATTTAGACGCTTTCTATGTTTTAGAGCAGAGTTGTTAAACATCATTATTCATGTTTAATAATAGTTTACAGTACTTAAAAGACATCTAATTTTACAAGAAACAATATATAGTATGATTATTAATAACCATATGTTAATTTAACTATATATAAATCAATTGTTATTTAACACATTACGTAAATATTTAATTATGAAATTTATTAAATTTATTAAAGCAAATTCATTATTCTTTCTGATACTTTTTTGTATTGAAGCAAGCTCTCAAGAGATTGTTTGTTTAGATTGTCACGAGAATTTGGTTTCAAATTCGGTACATAACAAGGTTATAAAATGTGGTGATTGTCATCGTGACATTACAACCACAGAACATGGTGCCGGCTCTGCAAAACCGGTTAATTGCGCTAATTGCCATGCAGCTTTAGATAAACTTATGAATAATGATGTTCATAGAAATATAATGAAGCTTGAAGAAAAAGATGCACCAAATTGCAAAAAATGCCATGGTACTCATAATATAAAATCTCCTTCAAAAATTGAAAATAAGCAAAAAGAATATTGTAGTAAATGTCATAAAAATGAAGTTCTAAAATCTAATTATCATTATAGCAATGCCAACAATGAAAATTGCAGCAAATGCCATAATGAAAAAATGCATAAAGAGAAATTAGCAAAATCTGTTCACAGCAAATTGAATTGCTCTAATTGTCACAGTTATGTTGTAAATAATATTGGCAATCATAAAAAAGCTCCAAAAGACGGAGTTTTGGCAGATTGTTATTTATGTCATAGCGCTATTGCAGCTGAACATAAAGAAAGCATACACGGTTTGTCAATTTCAGAAGGGATTAATGAAGCAGCGCAATGCTGGGACTGTCATGGTTCACACGCAATTGATTCTATATCGAATAAAAACAGTTTAGTATTTCAAACAAATTTGGTAACAACATGTGGCAAATGTCATGATAATCCTGCATTTACAAAGAAACACTTATTTGCGATTAAAACTCCTGGTATAATGTACTCGAAAAGCGTACATGGAAAAATAGTTGCTGATGGAAAAAATGCTGCAACATGTGTAACTTGTCATGGCAAACATGATATAAAAAACAGAATTCAACCAGGTTCTAAAATAGCAAGTATAAATATTCCTAATACATGTGAAGAATGCCATAAAGAAATTACTTTAGAATATAAACAATCTATACACTGGATTGCTGTTAAAAAAGGAATTAGAGAATCTCCATCTTGTAACGACTGCCATAGTGAACATAATATTCACGAAATTAATACTCCAGAAAAGAGAGAAGAAATTAAAAAAATTCAATCTCAGACATGTTTACAGTGTCATCAGAATTTAATGCTTTCTGAGAGATATGGAATGTCGGGTAATAGCGCAGGAAATTACGAAGACAGCTATCATGGCTTGGCATCAGCTCATGGCGAAGATAAAGCAGCTTTATGTGTAGATTGTCATGGAGTACATAAAATATTACCAAAATCACACCCTGAATCTTCTATTAACAAAAACAATATTACTTCTACCTGTAAGAAATGTCACGCTAAAGCAACTGATGTTTTTTCAAACAGTTATTCGCATACAACGCAAGTTAACTCTGCAAAAAACATTGAGGACATTGTTACTTCGGTATATTTTTGGTTAATTGTAGTGGTTGTAGGATGGATGTTTGGGCATAATCTTTTAATATTAATTCACGAGCTAAGAAAACGTTATAAAAAATCTAAAAACGAAATTAGAATTCCTCGATTTACAACAAATGAATTAGTACAACATACTGTATTACTAGCTTCATTTATAATATTAGCTATATCTGGTTTTCAATTAAAATATCCTGATAGTGCTTTTGGAAAGGCATTATATGCATTAGGTATGGATGAAAATATTCGTCAATGGGTTCATAGAATTTCTGCAATAGTAATGATTATACTTTCTGTTTACCATGCTATTTATTTAATTATTACAGCAAGAGGTAGAGATGTGCTAAAAGGATTATTCCCAAATTTCAGCGATGTATCGCAAGCTATGGGTAATATGTTATTTTATTTACATTTAAAAAAGAAACAACCAGAATTCGACAATTATAATTACATGGAAAAACTCGAATACTGGGCATTAATATGGGGAACATTAGTAATGGGTGTTACTGGACTTGTACTTTGGTTCCCAACACTTGGTGGCGATTGGGCTCCTATTTGGTTTATTAAAGTAAGTGAGATTATACATTTTTACGAAGCAATACTTGCTACCTTGGCTATTGTTATTTGGCATTGGTTCTTTGTAATATTCCACCCAAAAGAATATCCTTTAAATTTCATTTGTATTGATGGTGAAATTACTATTCATCATTTTAAAGAAGAACATAAATTAAAATTCTACAAAGTAATTATTGAGTGGCTTGAAGTACAAAAAGGTATTCGTACCGCGAAAAAAATGAACCACTATACAAAGTTATTTATTAAAGCTGTTGAAAAAGGTGGTGTTACAATGGAAAGTCTAGTAAGTTCTGAGCTTAATAAAGACGAACATTTAATGGCATTAGCTGAACAACAAGGTTTAATATAACATTTAGAATACAATCTCTTTTTATGTCAGGTCTTTCGACCTGACATTTATTATTATTTTTAGTTAGATCTGTATTAAAAGAAGCTTATAAATTGAACGATACTAAATAAAAAACGCATCAATTATTAAACTGATGCGTTTTATATTTAAAAAAAGAATTATTTATTCTTTTGAAGCATCATTTACTATATCATTATCAAATTCAATAATTTTATACATATAGGTTGGAAAGTCAATATCAAGCTTTCTTACATCTGCAAAATAGTCATCGCCTGCATATAATTCAATTTTCTTTTTCTCTTTGTTAACATTAAATGCTAATTGACCTGAAAAAAAATGCGAATAATTAAAATAATATAAATTGTATCCTTCAGGTTGCGCCTTTACTTCATTTTTCTTATCAAATAACTGAGTACCTGTTTTTATTAAAATATTTTTTGCAGTACCACTATCATCATCTACATCTATTTTTGTAGTACAATCATATAATTTAAAAGTTTTAGGTTTTTGTGCAATATGTTTTGGATGATTTTTATTTACCCACCTTAAACAGATATCTGAGAATTGTGAATAAAAAGAACTAATTTCAATGTCCATTTCAAAGCCTAATGGCTTCTCTACATATTTTTGCCATCCTTTATCTCCTATATTGTATGGAAATCCAACTAATAAATGAGTTATTATAACGTCTTTGTGCGAATTAAGCTGATACACAAATGACTTGAAATCATTTGCGAAATTCTCCATTTTTGTACCTGGAATACCTTTAATATTTTGCTGTTCGGCAAATATTGTTTGTAAATTTTTTTCGGTTATCATAATACATTTTTAAGTTAAATATTTAATTAAGCAATTTAAAATAATTTAATAATATTAAATGCATTTTACCTTTTACGTAAAAAAATGCTTAATAAGAAAAGCTGTATAAATTTTATACAGCTTTTCTTTATTTCTAATTAAGTTTCTAGTATGTACCTGCTATTAAAGAATAAATAATAAGCCCAACTAATACTATTCCGGTAAATAAGAATATGTAACCAAATACTTTTACTGTTTTAATCCAATTTTGCGAGAATGCTTTTTTAACAATTACTGTATCTAGTTTTCCAGCTTTTTCTAATTCTTCATATTCTTTTGGTCTATCGGCTTTATACTCTTCTAATGGAACATGTCCGGTAAATATTACAGTATCCATTGGGAAAGCCTCAGGGCGTAAGTGAGTGTTAAAAAAGTGAATTGTAAAAATAAATCCAACAGCCAATAAAGCTTCATCGCTATGTATTATTTGAGCTACATTAATTAACCAGCCAGGGAAGAATTTTGTAAAATATTCGGGTAGCCATAACACTAGACCAGAGAAACCAATAACAGCAACTCCCCAGAATACCGCCATGTAATCAAATTTTTCCCAATATGTCCAACGACCATAATAAGGACGTGGTCCAGCTCCTAAGAACCATTTAACAGTACCAATAGCATCTTTTAAATCTTGTTTGTTAAACATTAAAGAATCTTTGCCAAAAATGAATGACATAATTTTTGTCTTATTTCTGATTTTCATTCTTATTAATGAGAATACATGGAAAATAAAGTATCCAAAAGTAATAACTGCTGCAAAACGATGTATATTACCTGCCACATGAACGCCACCAATTAACTTTGCCATATTAAATGCCCAAGGCATATGAGCAAATTTAAGCATCATACCTGTAAGTGCTAACAATAAGAAACTAACAATTACAAAAACATGGGTTATTCTCTGGCTCTTTTTAAATCTACGGAAATAAACAGCTTCACCTGTTGGCATTTTATGATGCTTCTTTTTTCTTGCTTCCATAATAGACCTTGGTATCCATAACAACGTGTGAATTCCAAAAATTCCAAATACACTTAGAAGAAGAGTAGTCATAATCCAAAATGTATAAAACAATACATTATTATCGTTGTGGGTAGCATGAGTTAAATATCCGGTAAACTCAACATTTGCATTTGGATGGCATTGCTTACAAGTTTTAACAATATTTTTTTGCCCTACCATCGACTCTGGATTCGAAATTTTTAAAATTTTATGAGCACCATGACAGTCAGAACATCTTGCAGCTTTTAAATAACCAAGGGTATAAGCTTTGCCATGATAAGTTTCCATATAAGTCTCAGCAAGTTTCTTATGACAACTACCACACTGCATAGTGATCTCATTTAAGAATTTATCTTTATCTATTTCGGTAATTGTATGAGCAGTATGGCAACTTGCACAAGTAGGGAATTTTTTACCACCATTGTCTGCTGTTATTGCATGATCACTTGTCATATAATCATCATAAATACTCTTATGACATTTCGAGCATGTTTTAGGAACATTTAATGGATTTACTGTAGAATTTAAATCAGATTCTTTTAGTATGTTATGTGAGGTATGACAATCGGTACAAACTGCACTTGCAAGCAATCCTTTTTCTTTTAATCCTTTTCCATGAACACTTGAAGAATAATCACTAAAAGCATCTATTTCTTTTAAATGTGTATTAATAACTGCTTTTCCATTTTTGTTGTGGCATTTTCCACAAAGCTCAGGTATAGAACCTCTATAAGTAGGTGACGTATCATCATATCTTGTTTTTACTTTATGTGTTCCATGACAATCTGTACAATATGGAGCATTTGGCTGTTTTTTAAAGTAAGCCTGACCATGTCCACTTGTTATATATATATTTGAAACCTGCTCGTGGCAACCAGAGCAATCAACTTTTTTATTAGTAATACAAGGGCGTTCTTTTTTATTATCTATTGTTACCTCAGAATGACACTTTGTACAAGGAATATTTTTATGTGCAGAATTTACTAAATCGTCTTTGTTAATTTTAAGTGATACTTTTTGGTTATTTACCATCTTATATGTATCAGCATTCTCATGACATTTTAAACAAAGCTGATTTGAAACAGTTTCTTCAATTTTCTTAATTTTAACAATGTGCGATGGGTGACAGTCACTACATGCAGGAACAGACCCAGCTTGCTTTTCCCATAATTCTCTTTTAATAACCTTTGTATGTACTTCTTCAATTCTTGCATGGCATTTCATACATGTACTCGCAATCTTATTAGGCGAGATAGAAGAATTTGGACTTGTATGTGGCAATATTAAGTGATTACCATGACAGTCGTTACAAGTTGCTGAAACAATTAACCCGCTTTTAAATAAACCTTTACCATGGATACTTTCACTATAATGTTCTAAAATATTACTTTGAGGAATGTTATACAATCTTGCAACAGGAGATCCTTCTTTATGGCATTTACCACAAAGAATTGGAATATTCATTTTATAAGTTAACGATTTTGGATTTGTGTGATTTAATATTCCATGTCCACCATGGCATTCTTTACAATCTGGAGCATAAGGAGCATTTAATTTTAAAGCTTGGCCATGTATACCTGCAAAAAATTGCATTTGTGCATTTTTATGGCAACCACCACATTCAACTGGTTTTAAATTTTCGGGATGAGGAAATTCTGCTACTGCAGCATCTTTATGACAAGAAGCGCAAAGAACACTTTTATGAACTGATTTATTCAGGATATTCTTATCGGCATATAGCGAAATAGTTTTTCCCTGTCTAACTTTTGATAATCCATGATCTTCATGGCACATCAAACAATCATCATTTGTTTGGGAAAATAAACTACTAGTTATTAAAACTATACTAAAAACAACTAATAATAATTTTTGACTAATTTGATTTAACATTTTATATAATTTTTATCTTAATATTTACCTTTTTACAACTATACAAATGTATAATCGCTTTATTTATTAAAAAATGTTATACAACATTGTTGATATTAAATAACAGTTTTTATTAAACATGTTTATTTATCCCCTAAAACATTTACACGATTTAAACTATTCACTATATCTGATCAAAACATTAGCACAACTCATTTTTACCAATTTGAACAATTAAATAACATGTGAAATATAAAAGTATTATTAAACACAGTTTTTTTAAATTACATTTTTATTTCACAACTATTGAGAGACAGTTGCAAAACTCCTTTTCGTCATTACTAACTCGTCCCTTGTCATAATTAACTAAGTGAAGAAATCTATAAATTATTGCAAATAAGATTGCTTCGCAATAGCTGTGACTTATGTTTCGGGGAATTTTGGAACGATCTTATTACTTTAAAAGATGTTATAAAATAAAAAATCCGATTTAATAATTAAATCGGATTTTTGAAGTAAGAACAAATAAGTATTAGAACCTAACAGTAATATTAAAACCAATTAATAAACTATTAAAATCCCTATGATTATATAAATAATTTTTTTGTGCAATTATATTGTTATAAGTAGTTGCAAATAACTGAAATGCATGAGTACCACCATTTTTCTCAAAGCCAAAAGCAAAACCTGGCTTAGAAGCTCCCGGCACATCTTCACCATCAGCATTTTTTGGATAATCAAATGATTCAAGTGGTGAAACATAATTAAATTCTGCCATAAATGATATCTCATTCCAGATTTTAAACCTACCACCTATGCTAGCACCAATAGCCTGATTAGAATATAAAGAATCAACTTTATTGAAATGTAAAAAATATGGTGCAATTTCCATTGATAATCTCTCACTAAATTTACGTGCAATAATAAGTTGGTGAAAATAAGATAGGCGACTTGCAAAATTATAGTTATCACCAAAATACGCTTTTTCTCTACCACAAATAACTACATTTCCATAATAAGTAAGGAAGAAAGGCATTCCATTTTCTTTTTGTTGAAGTATAGAATATTTCAATAAAAATTCCTGCATTTTATTGAATTTTTCGGTACCAAATCCAATCATTAATTTATCGGTAATTCCATAATTAATTCCAAGTCTTGTGTTAGCAGGTCCGTATACACCAAATAAATCGCTTAATTTTTTAATTGTACCTATTCTGTGATGAATAATAAATTCTTTTGATTTTTTGGTTGGCTGGTTTATAGTTTGTGTTTCGATAAGCATAGAACAAGCAAATGCATCTGCAACAGGAGTTTTTGCTACTGAAGGTGTTTCTACTGCTGGTGTTTCTACTTCTTGTGAAACAGCAAAATTAATGCTGATTATCAGCACTAGAGATAAGACAAAAGCTATTTTTTTTAACATAATAATGTATTTATTTATTGTTTGTTTTTTATTTTACCAGCACTTTTTACCAACTCCACAATGAGCTGCATTACCATTACCAGAATATCTTGACCCATTTGCCATTGTTCCGCCAGCGCTAATGCTTAAAGGTTTAAAGAAAGTTTGGCCGTCAACATGATAATTAGTTCCGTAAGTTCCTTGTAAGTTGGAATTATTAATAATATTAACGCTATCATTAGCAGCAGCTACGGTACTTGTATTATGACACCAAAAACACTGAACTCCATCCCATTGAGGAGTAGTATAAGGTGATGCAGAAAAATCTTTATTATTTGTCATATGAAAAAGTAATTGATGCTGACCTGATTCTGGATAATTACTTTGTTTCATAGAGTTTGGTTTTGAAACAAGAAAAGGTGAAGTCATGTTTCCTAAACCATTGTGACAAGAAGTACATTCAGTTACCTTACCATTATCCCATCTTGGTGTGGTAGCATAAACAGCAATCTGCTTGCCAACAGTAGCGCTCCAATTCATTGATCCAACAGCATTTGGATATCCTGGATCTTGTCCGCGATATGCTGTACGACCATTACTATGACAATATACATTTGAACAAGTTTTATTCTTAGAATCCCAAGTTGGAGAATTACTGTCATTTCCGTTTCTGGTAATCAAACTAGTTAAATTAAATGTAACATTTTTAACACCATTCATGTGTGTTGCAGTTTCATATCCATGTCCAAAATGGCAAGTGTTACAGCTATATGCATATAAACCTTTAGTGTGCTTAGCATGTGCATTAGAAGAATGCTCTGCAAAAGTACCATTATGACAATTTTCACATAACTCAGGCAAAACAGTAGAACCTGGTGCGGGAGTATTTTTAAAAGTGATTTTCTGTTTTTCACACGAGGCTAAAAAAATTACACTACTTATTAGTAACGTAAACAAAATAGTCCTTAAATTTTTCACATTCATTACTTTATATTTAGTTAAATTAAAATTAAAGCTCTTAGAAATACTCAAATATGATTTAAAACATAAATCATGTTTAATAATACAAATGTATAATTTGATTTTTTTAAAAAAAAATATATTATCTCTTTTTATATTAAAGACATAGTAATTACATCGTTAACGTACGTAATTATAACTTTAATAATATAACTTAATTGCCGATTAGTTTTACAACTAATAATTCTAATAAATTTTCAGAATTATTTTTCCAACCTCTTAACGAATTTTGGTCGACAAAAACAGTAGAATTTGCTAAAACTTGAATACTCTCGCTTTCCACTGTCAAAACACCTTTACCAAAAACCACATAAAAAATTACATCAAAGGGATTTTTGTGTAATCCAATTTCTTCACCCGGTTTTAGAATAAGCTTTATTAACTCTACTTTATTATTTGAAAACATTTTTTTCGCCTCTATATCAAAACGAACTTGGCTTGCGTTTTCATAAGTAGTTATATTTATCATTTAGTATATTTATTTATTATTTCTTGAATTACTGGCCTACAACCGCCACAAATCATACCTGCTCCAGTTTTTTCACAGACCAAATCAATGTCTTTTGTTTTAAATTTTATAATTGCATCAATTATCTGCTGCTTATTTATCTCAGCACAAGTACAAATAATTTCATTAGTAGGCATATTACTCTCCTTTTATCATTATCAATAGCATTTTAAATCTTTCGTGGGCAAAAACAGAATGAGGAATATTTGCTGGCATAATTATAAACTGTCCCCTAATAAGATTATATGGCTTTTTATCTATTGATATTTCTGCATTACCATCAATAATTTGAATTATAGCATCAAATGGTGCAGAATGTTCGCTTAAACCCTGACCTTTATCAAAAGCAAATAAAGATAAATTGCCCGTCGTTTTTTTTCTAATAGTTTTACTAACAACTGAGCCATTTGAATATTCAACACTTTCTGACAAATCAAAAATTATTGAATTTTGAAAACTGTTATTTTCCATATTTTTAAAATTTTAAAAAAAGCTATATTATATTAGTATAGCTTTTTAAAATTACAACATTTAAACTCAAATAACAAATTTACATCCAGCTTTCCTGAATTACCTCACCCTGAAGGCTAATTACCACAGATTTAATTGGAACTTTCCTTGTTGCTTTTTCCTGAGCCATTTGAGCAGTTCTTAATAAACCACCACAACATGGAACTTCCATAATCATTACAGTAATTGTATTAATTTTAGCTTCATCAATCATTGCAACAAGTTTATTAATATAAACATCCTGATTAGCATCTAATTTAGGACAAGCAATAGCTAAACTTCTTCCTTTTAAATGAGTTGAGTGAAAATTTCCCATCGAAAAAGGAACACAGTCAGCTGCTAAAAGCAAATCTGATTCCTTAAAATATGGAGCCATTGGATTTACAAGGTGCATTTGAACAGGCCATTGCCTTAACTCTGATTTTTGAGATCCCATTTGTGAATCGTCGTTGCTTTCCGGTTTTGTATTAAATGATTTTTCTTCTGAACCAGGACAGTTGCAATGTGAATGATTTTCCATTTTACTTTCTTTGTTTAAATTAATATTTATATTGTTTTCTTTCAGATATTCAACGCCTTGAGCATAATATTCAGTTTCTCCGTGTTCTTTTAAATGCTTTAAATGAGCTATTATAGTATTTTCGCCTTGCTTTGAAATTATTTCCATTACTTTTCTTTCATCATATGGCTCGGCTTCTCTTTCTTCAATAGAAATAGCGCCTTCTGGGCAATGCCCTAAACAAGCTCCAAGTCCATCACAAAACAAATCGCTTATAAGCCTTACCTTGCCATCAATTATTTGAAGAGCTCCTTCCTGACAATTTGGAATGCATAACGAACAACCATTGCATAAATCTTCGTCTATCTTTACTATATTTCGCTTCATATTCAAGCAGTTATAATTTATAAGAATTTAAGTATTTTAATACTCAAATGTAAGGTCAATATTTTGAATCTCCAAATATTTTTAATGTTTTTTAACATTGCTAATAAAAATCTCATTTTACAATGAACTAAAAATAATGGTATAATTAAAAGTGAATATTTTAAATATTAAACACTCTGGACCGCAAAAATAAATAACATAATAATTATTACTGTTGCAGACTGTACAGGACATGGTGTACCTGGAGCATTTATGAGTATGCTTGGGATTTCGGGATTAAAAGAAATAATAATTAATAAGCACATTACACGACCTGATTTAATTTTAAATAATCTTAGAGATTACATTATTGATTCGCTTCAACAAAGTAAATTAATTGAAGAAAGTAACAACGTGAAAGTAAAAGACGGAATGGATATGGCAATTTGCACTATTGATCTTGAAAAGTCAGAACTTGAATTTGCTGGAGCCTATAATCCACTTTACATAGTAAAAAATCAAAAGCAAAAAGTTGATAGCGCAAATTCCGACTTTCAACTTTCTGACATTGTACTTTATGAACTCAAAGGTGATAAAATGCCTATTGCTTATTATGACAAGATGAACTCATTTGAATTGCAAACAATTCAAATAACAAAAGGTGATAATATTTATTTATTATCAGATGGATTTGAAGATCAGTTTGGTGGGAGTCAAGGAAAAAAACTTAAAGCAAAAGCATTAAAACAATTGCTTTGCGATAACAGTAAATTTGAAATGGATATTCAAAAACAAAATATTACTGAAGCTTTAATCAGCTGGAAAGGCGATAACGAACAAGTTGACGACATTACTTTAATTGGTATAAAAATATAAGAAAGCTGAAAAGCTTAAATGTATTTATCCAAAGTTTGTGTTTCCATATACTCTTTAAATTTTACAGTTAAATCAAGAGTAATGTTATTCATAAAACACATACTAAATGGGCATATTTGTTTGTCGAGAAAACAATTTGAAATTTCAATTTTACCTTCAATTGCCTCATAGATACTCAATAAATTGATCTTCTTTGCTTCTTTCTTTAATATAAAACCACCTGTTGGTCCACGTTGTGAAGTTAAAAAGCCTTCTTTTACTAACCGTTGTAAAACTTTTGCAACATGATGTTTTGAAGTTAAAGTTGCTTCAGCAATCTCTAATACATTAGTAACTTTATTTGCTCTAGCAATAATTATCATTCCGTGCATAGCAATGGATGCAGCCTCTGAAATTGTAACGACTTTTGACATTGAATAATTTTGGTAATTGAATACACAAATGTAATATATTATTTCTTGTTATAAAACATTAAATAAAAAATTAGACTTATAATTCTAAAATTTTCGTAAAACTTTTGATTCCTGAAATTATAATTTTTGTTCATTATTAATTTATCTCTCTTTTTATTTCAGGTGAATATATACTTTTGCAAAAAAATAATTAATGGATTACATCATAATTTTTCTTGTTGCTGTTGGTTTATGCTTCGACACTTTTGCTGTTTCAATTAGTAGTGGTATTGCAAAGCAGGAAATTATTTTTAAAGATGCTCTTAAAATTGCATTAACTCTTGCCTTTTTTCAAAGTGCAATGCCGCTTGCTGGATGGAGCCTGGGCGAACAAGTTAAAATATACATTTCTGAATTTGACCATTGGATTGCCTTTACAATACTTTCAATTTTAGGTATTAAAATGATTTTAGAAAGCTTTAAAAACGAAAACGAAAAGGAATTTAATCCACTGAATCCATGGATTTTAATAAGCATGGCTATTGCAACCAGCCTTGATGCTTTAGCTGTTGGAATTAGTTTTTCTATGATTAGTATACCAATATTAATGTCTGTATTAATAATTGGCTTTGTAACATTTTTAGCTTCTATGCTCGGTATTCTTTTCGGAAAAAAAACAGGGAAAAGCTTTGGGAAAAAGATTGAAATTGCTGGAGGAATAATTCTTTTAACAATTGGCTTTAAAATTCTTATTGAACATATTGCTTAATAATCGCTTATCTTTTTTTATATGTTTTACAACATGCTTTAATGTTATTTTTTCGCATTTTAAGCATCAAAATCACTCTATTTTTTTAAGCTTTTTTAACTTATTCTCTTACACTTACAGCTTATTTCAAATTTGTTATTTTAAAATATTCTAAATACCAATTACTCGTTTTGATAGCTCACATAAGCTTGTTATATAGCACAATACGGCCATTGATTAAATAACAGATATTTTGGCTTAATATTTTTTAAAAAATATCTATTTTCGCCAATTGAAATAAAGAATAATGAATTATTCCATTAACTTTTTACATTTCTACCATGAATAGTGAATATTTAATACTGTTTTTCCTGCTGGGGGTCATACTTGTAGGTGGAGCTATTTTGTTCTCCATGTTTACTGCCCCAACCTCAAAAAATTCGGCAAAAGCGGAACCATACGAATGCGGTATTCCGGTAAAATCTGACGCCTGGATACAATTTAATGTTGGCTATTATTTATTTGCCATCATTTATTTAGTTTTTGATGTTGAAACTGTATTTATTTTCCCTTGGGGTGTAGTTATGCGCGATATGGGAATAACAGCATTTATAGAGATATTAATATTCTTCTTTATACTTGTATTAGGACTTTTATATGCTTGGAAGAAAGGAGCTTTAAAATGGGTGTAAAAATCAAATCAATGAAATATGAAGATTTCAAGGACAATGAAACCTTAGAGATCTTTAAAAAATCTGGTGGAAATATTTTAGTAACCAGTATCGACAACATTATTAATTGGGGTAGAGCTAACTCTGTTTGGCCACTTACATTTGCTACAAGCTGTTGTGGTATTGAAATGATGGCTGCAGGTGCTGCCCGTCATGATTTTTCACGATTTGGAATTGAAGTATACAGAGCCAGCCCACGTCAGGCTGATGTAATTGTGGTTGCCGGAACAATAGTTCACAAAATGGCACCTATTTTAAAAAGACTTTATGACCAGATGGGCGACCCAAAATATGTTATTGCAATGGGAGCATGCGCAGTTTCTGGCGGTCCATTTTTCTATAATTCATATTCGGTAGTTCGTGGTGTAGATCAAATAATACCTGTTGATGTTTATATTCCAGGTTGCCCACCTCGCCCCGAAGCGCTATTATACGGAGTAATGCAATTACAACGTAAAATTAAAACTGATAGCATTAAAAATAAACACATTGCTGAAGTTAAATAATCCGAATATTTTATGACTAACGATCAATTAAAAGAAAAAATAAACGGATGGATTTCAGGATTAGAATTTCCTGAAAACAAACAATATCTAGAAATAGTTGTTCCAGCTGAATCACTTCTTAAACTATCTCGACTTTTAAGAGAAACACCCGAAACATTATTCGATTATTTATTTTGCCTTTCAGGTGTGGATTATGGAAAACAATTAGGAGTTGTTTATCATCTAGAAAGTACTACTCACAACCACGCATTGGTTCTAAAAGTTAAAACTGATGACCGAGTAAATCCAAATTTCGACACAGTTTGTGGACTTTGGAGAACAGCTGAATGGCATGAACGCGAAGTTTTTGACTTATTAGGCATTAAATTTAACAACCATCCTGATATGCGTCGTTTATTCCTAGACGATGAATGGGTTGGTTATCCATTACGCAAAGATTATAAAGATGACATTAACATCATCGAACGTTAATAGATTGAATATATGGAAGAAGTATTTCAAGATATAATAATAAAACATAGCGATGATTACATCATTAATATGGGTCCCCAGCATCCATCTACCCATGGTGTACTTCGTTTCGAACTTTGCCTTTTAGGTGAAACAGTAAAGTATATTATTCCACATTGCGGATACATTCACAGAGGTATCGAAAAAATGTGTGAAAAAAACACTTATCAGCAAATAATTCATTTAACTGACAGATTTGATTATCTATCGGCACATATGAATAATGAAGCAGTTTGCTTAGCTGTAGAAAATGCTTTAGAAGTTGAAGTTCCTGAAAGAGTAAAATATATTAGAACTATACTTGCAGAATTAAACCGTATTGCATCGCACCAACTTTGGTGGTGTGCATTTGGAATGGATTTAGGCGCACTAACTACATTCTTTTATGGTTTAAGAGATCGTGAATATATTCTTGATATTTTCGAAGAATCATTTGGTTCACGTTTATTGCATAGCTTTAACTATCCTGGTGGATTAATGCATGATTTACATCCAAATTTTCAACAAAAAGTTAAAGATTTTATTAAATATTTCAGAAAAAAACTTCCAGAATACGATCAACTTTTAACAGGTAACATTATTTTCCAACAACGTTCAATCGGAATGGGTTATATGTCAAAAGAAGACGCTATTTCTTATGGAGTAACAGGCCCTTCTGGACGTGGTTCTGGTTTTAAATGTGATGTAAGAAAACATCATCCTTATAGTGCATATTCAAAAGTTGACTTCAAAGAAATTCTTTATACAGAAGGTGATACTTTTGCACGTTACAAAGCAAGAATTGACGAAATGTGGGAATCAATGAATATTATTGAACAATTAATTGATAATATTCCTGCAGGTGATTATACTGCAAAAATGAAACCTATCATTAAACTTCCTGTTGGAGATTATTTCCAAAGAGTTGAAACTGCAAGAGGTGAATTAGGTTGTTACATTGTAAGTGATGGAAACAAAAATCCACTTAGAGTTAAATTCAGAACACCAAATTTCTCGAACCTTTTTATAATTAATAAAATTGCTTCCGGAAATAAAATAGCTGACTTGGTAGCAATCAGCGGATCATTAGACTTAGTAATTCCTGATATTGACAGATAATAATAATCAGTATGGATTTAAATATATACGATTTTACATCATTTACCAAATGGGTTGACACGGCGCTAAACAGTGTAATGTCACCAGGTTGGACAATGCTCGTTGAGCTTGTAATTGTAGGTATAGTTTTTATTGCCGCTTATGCAGTAATAGGATTATATCTTGTATTAGCTGAAAGAAAAGTTTGTGCTATAATTCAAAACAGACAAGGACCAAATAGAGTTGGACCATTTGGACTATTTCAAACAATCGCCGATCTCTTTAAGCTTTTAGGTAAAGAACTTATTAGTATTAAAAATGCCGATCAGTTTCTGTTTAACCTTGCTCCATTTATTCTTATTATTGCCTCTTTTATGGCAATAGCTGCATTACCTTTTGCAAAGGGATTACATGCAATTGATTTAAATATTGGTATCTTTTACATGTTTGCAGTGTCTTCGTTAGGAGTAATTGGAATTTTACTTGCAGGATGGTCAAGTAATAGTAAATACAGCTTAATTGGAGCTATCAGAAGTGGTGCACAGGTGGTCTCTTATGAATTATCTGTTGGACTTGCTTTACTTTCGGTAGTTATTTTTTCAGGATCTATGCAATTAAGTACTATTGTTGAAAGCCAAGCTAATGGATGGTGGATTATTAAAGGACATATTCCCGCATTAATTGCATTTATTATATTCTTAATTGCCGGTACAGCAGAAACAAATCGTGGTCCTTTCGACTTAGCAGAAGCTGAATCAGAATTAACAGCTGGTTTTCATACTGAGTATTCAGGTATTAAGTTCGCATTCTTTTTCTTAGCTGAATATATGAACATGTTTATTGTTGCAGCTATTGCATCAACTGTTTTCCTTGGTGGTTGGATGCCTTTTCATTTGGGTGGTTTTGAAAGCTTAAATCATGTTATGGACTTCATTCCTCCAGTAATTTGGTTTTTTGGTAAAACTGCTTTTGTTATTTTTATAATGATGTGGATTAAATGGACTTTCCCACGTTTAAGAATTGATCAACTACTTAAACTTGAATGGAAATATTTACTTCCATTAAACTTAATGAATATTGTATTAATTGCCTTTATAGTCCTTATGGGATGGTATATAAAATAATTAGAAGGTATGAATATATTTAAATATTTTGGGGAAGTTTTCGGCGCAATTAGATCGTTATGGGCTGGTATGCGTGTTACCGGATACTATTCCATACGTCCGGGTAAAGTAGTTACTCAACAATATCCCGAAAACAGAAAAAAACTAGTAATAGCTGATCGCTTTAAAGGCGAGGTTATTATGAAACATGACAGTAACAATCAACATACTTGTAATGGTTGCGGAATTTGTGAATTAAATTGCCCTAACGGTTCAATAGAAATTATTTCTAATAAAATTACAAACGCTGAGGGTAAATCAGAAAGAATAATTGATAAACATATTTATCACTTGTCGATGTGTACTTTTTGTAGTTTATGTATTAAAACCTGTCCTTCTAATTCTATTACTTGGGGACAAGATTTCGAACATGCAATGTTTGATAGAAATAAGCTAACCAAGGTACTAAATCAACCTGGTTCATCAATTAGAAAAGAAATTAAAGAAGTAAAAGAAACTAAAGAAGCTTAAGCATGGAACTCAATCAATTTATTTTTTTCCTACTCTCAGGCTTAATCCTGATTTTTTCTGTACTTGCAATTACTAGCAGAAAAATTTTGAGAGCAGCGGTATATCTACTTACAGTATTAGTAGCTACTTCCGGTTTATATTTTATGCTAAATTATGAATTTATGGCAGCAGTTCAATTAACACTTTATGCAGGTGGTATAGTTGTTCTAATTATTTTCTCGATTTTATTAACCAGTCATATTAGTCATAAATTTGAACAACCTGCACTTGCAAATGTTTTTGCAGGAGCGTTAACCGGAATTTTAGGTTGTGGCGTTGCAATATGGTCGATTATTAAATTCCCATTTGTAGCTACTACTCAACCCGCTCTTGTAGTTGACATGAAAGTTGTTGGTACCCAACTTATGAATACCGGTAATTACGGTTATGCTTTGCCATTTGAAGTTATAAGTGTTTTACTTTTAGCTGCAATGATAGCTGCTATTATAATTGCTAAAAAAGGAAATTAAAAAAATATAACCATGATACAGGACATCCCTATTCAATATTTTTTAATTGTAAGCACCACAATGTTTTTTATTGGTGTTTGCGGTTTTATTATTAGACGTAATTTAATTACGATGCTTATGGCTATTGAGTTAATTTTAAACTCAGTAAATATTAATTTTCTTGTATTTAATAAATTTTTGTTTCCGCATCAGCTTCAAGGGCATTTCTTTGCTTTAATAGTTGTAGCTATTGCTGCTGCCGAAGCTTCTGTTGCGATTGCATTATTTATTAATATATACAGAAGATTTACCAATATCGAAGTTGAAAATATTAGCGAAATGAAGTACTAATAAATTGAAAATTTAAGATATGACTAATTACGCATATACTATTTGGATACCGTTAATTCCGGTTTTCATGTTCCTGTTTTTAGGACTTTTCGGAATGAAAATGAAAGGTTCATTAGCAGGTATACTTGGTACATTAGGCCTTTTAACAATAACTGTATTATCATACTTTACAGCTTATTTATATTTCTTTAAAACCGGCGAACCAGAAGGAGGTTTTCAAGCAATTACTGCTTTTAATACTGAATGGCTAGCATTTACAGATACTCTTAGAATTCATTTGGGAGTTTTACTTGATCCAATTTCTGTAATGATGCTTGTAGTAATTACTACTGTTTCATTAATGGTTCATATATATAGTATTGGTTACATGAAAGGCGAACAAGGATTTCAACGCTTTTTTGCATTCCTTTCTTTATTTACATTTTCGATGTTAGGATTGGTTGTTGCAACCAATATTTTTCAGATGTATATATTCTGGGAATTAGTTGGAGTTTCTTCATTCCTTTTAATTGGATTTTATTATCAAAAACCATCGGCGGTTTCAGCTTCAAAAAAGGCTTTTATTGTAACTCGTTTTGCTGACTTTGGTTTCTTAGTTGGTATTTTAATAGTTTCTTACTTTACAGGAACATTTGATTTTGATAAGCTTACAAGTGGCGACGGGAATATTTTCCAAAGCATTAGCGCAGCTTCATTTATGGGAGTTAGTGCAATTACTTGGGCTTTACTTCTTATTTTTATGGGTGGAGCTGGTAAATCTGCTTTATTCCCATTCCACATTTGGTTACCTGATGCGATGGAAGGTCCAACTCCTGTTTCGGCATTGATTCATGCTGCTACTATGGTTGTTGCCGGTGTATACTTAGTTGCAAGAATGTTTGTAGTCTTCCATTTTCAAGCCCCAGGAGCGTTGGAAGTTGTTGGCTATGTCGGTGCATTTACTTCACTATTTGCAGCAGTTATTGCCTGTACGCAGTTTGATATAAAACGAATATTGGCATTTTCTACACTTTCGCAAATTGGTTATATGATTCTGGCACTTGGAGTTTCAGAATATGGTGATGAAGCTGGTGTTGGTTACATGGCTGCAATGTTCCATTTGTTTACACATGCTATGTTTAAAGCTCTTCTATTCTTAGGCGCAGGATCAATAATTCATGCTGTTCATAATAACGATTTAAGAAACATGGGTAATTTAAGAAAGTATATGCCCATCACATTTATAACATTTGCTATTGCTTGGTTAGCAATTTGCGGAATTCCTCCTTTTGCAGGATTCTGGAGTAAAGACGAAATTTTAGTTGCTGCTTTTGAAAAGAATAAACTTATTTTCTTCTCATCAGTTTTTGTAGCTGGACTGACTGCTTTCTATATGTCAAGATTATTTTTTAGTGTTTTCTTCGGAAAAAAACAACACTATCATCACGAACCGCACGAAAGCCCATTAGTAATGACTTTTCCGTTAATGTTTTTAGCATTAGCTTCAATAGTTGCTGGTTTTGTTCCATTCCACGATTTAATTACTTCTGATGGCAAATCTTTCGAGACACATTTAAATTATAGTATTGCAATTCCTTCAGTTGCGATAGCTTTGATAGGTATGTTTATTGCATTTTTACTATACTATAAAGAAAGTAAGGTGCCTGATAAAATTTCAAAATCACTCGGTATATTTTATACAGCAACTTTGAACAAATTTTATTTTGATGAAATTTATTTATTCGTAACTAAAAAAATCTTATTCAATTTGGTTTCTCAACCTGTTGCTTGGTTCGACAGACATGTAATTGATGGATTTATGAATAGTATTGCTTGGGCAATTCAAAAAACATCATTTAAAATGAGAGATTTACAATCCGGACAAGTTCAACAGTATGCATTTGTATTTGTTTCGGGTGCTATTATTCTAGTATTATGTTTTGCTTATTGGTTAAATTAAACTGAAAATTAAAGAAACATGAATATTTTATCGCTATTCGTTTTAATTCCTGTTCTTACCATAATTGGTATTATTTTAAGCCGTTCGCATAATATGGTGCGTTGGGTTGCTTTAGCAGGAATGTTTGCACAATTAGTAACTGCAGTAGTTCTACTGTTTGCTTATTTTGCAGTTAGAAATGCTGGAAATACAGACGCTATGGTATTTTATCAGGATGTTGAGTGGTTTAAAACTCTTAATATTCATTATTGCATTGGCGTTGATGGTATTTCTGTAGCTATGATTATGCTTACTGGAATTGTTGTTATTACTGGAATACTTGCTTCATGGGAAGTTACATACCTACAAAAAGAATTCTTTATTTCTCTGATTTTGCTTGCTACTGGTGTATTTGGATTCTTTATTTCTATCGATTTATTTACAATGTTCTTATTCTACGAAGTAGCTGTAATTCCAATGTACTTGTTAATTGGTATCTGGGGAACTGGTCCTAAAGAATACTCTGCAATGAAACTTACCCTTATGTTAATGGGAGGTTCTGCACTTTTAATGGTAGGTTTATTAGGTTTATATTTTAACTCTTCATTAGATGGACATTATACCTTTAACCTTTTAGAAATTGCTAAAGTTCATATCCCAACTAATTTGCAAATGTTCTTCTTCCCATTCCTGTTCTTAGGATTTGGTGTATTAGGAGCGTTGTTCCCATTCCATACATGGTCACCAGACGGTCATGCTTCTGCGCCTACTGCTGTTTCAATGCTTCATGCTGGTGTACTTATGAAACTTGGAGGCTATGGTTGTTTTAGAGTTGCTATGTATTTATTACCAGAAGCTGCTCATGAGCTAGGCTGGATATTTATTATTTTAACAACAATATCTGTTGTATATGGTGCATTTGGTGCTATCTGGCAAAAAGATTTAAAATATATCAATGCTTATTCATCGGTTAGTCACTGCGGATTAGTAATCTGGGGATTATTAATGATGAACAAAACAGCAATGGACGGAGCAATTCTTCAAATGATCTCACACGGTTTAATGACAGCCCTCTTCTTTGCTTTAATTGGAATGATATACGGAAGAACACATACCAGAATGGTTGATAAAATGGGTGGTTTAATGAAAGTTATTCCATTCTTATCCGTAGTTTATGTTATTGCAGGTCTTGCATCTTTAGGTCTTCCTGGATTAAGCGGATTTGTTGCCGAAATGACAGTTTTTGTTGGAGCATTTCAAAATCCAGATTTATTCCACCGAGTTGCAACAATAATAGTTGTATCGTCAATAGTAGTTACTGCTGTATATATTTTAAGAGTAGTGGGAATGTTGTTATTTGGTCCAATAAAAAATGACGAATACTTATCTCTTAAAGATGCCAAATGGTTCGAAAAACTTTCAGTTGGAACATTAGTAGTTGCAGTTGCAGGAGTTGGTATTGCACCACTTTGGTTATCTAATACTATTATGGATAGTTTAACTCCTATTGTAGAACGATTAAGCCAAGTTTGGTAATTTATATAATTATATTTTCTGAACATTATGATGAATTTACAAGATTTCCTAACAATGCGACACGAATTACTGCTAATATTAGTTGCAGTAATAGTGCTTATAGGTGAGATTTTTATTTCTGATAAGTCTAAACATGTCATTATTAATCTTACTATAATACTATTCTTATTACATACTATAGTTGGTTTTTTACCAATTCAAGAAGGAAAACTATTTGGTGGTATGTACCAAAACGATTTATTCAGAGCTACTCTTAAAAACATTTTAAATATTGGAGTATTTATTATTTTACTTCAATCATCTGCATGGATTAGAAAAGAAGAAAATCACGGAAAAATCAGCGAATATTTTATTTTGTTATTAAGCACTTTAGTAGGTATGTACTTTATGATTTCGTCAGGCGATTTCTTAATGTTATACTTAGGATTAGAGTTAGCAACAATTCCAATTGCTGCATTAGCTGCATTTGACAGACATAAAAACAATTCAGCAGAAGCTGGTATTAAATTAATTCTTTCTTCAGCTTTATCATCTGGAATTTTATTATTCGGTATTTCTATGATTTACGGAACAACAGGTTCAGTTTATTTTACTGAAGTTGCTGCAAATTTCGGAAAAGAAAGTCTACAGATTTTAGGATTCATCTTCTTCGTTGCAGGTATGGGATTCAAAATTTCTTTGGTTCCCTTCCACTTATGGACAGCTGACGTTTACGAAGGTGCTCCAATAAATGTAACTTCATATTTGTCTGTTATATCTAAAGGTGCTGCAGTATTTATTTTTACAATTGTTTTATACAAAGTATTTGGACAGATTGCTGAGATGTGGAATATATTACTTTATGTTTTAGCTGTTTTAACAATGACAATAGGTAACCTTTTTGCCATTCGACAGAATAACATGAAAAGATTCCTTGCTTTCTCATCTATTGCACAGGCTGGTTTTATTCTTTTAGGAATTATGGGTTCAAATCAAGCTGGAGTTACTTCAGTTGTATATTTTATGTTAATATATATTCTAACCAATCTTGGAGCATTTGGAGTTGTTTCAGCAATTTCTAACGCATCTGGCAAAGAAGATATGAGAGATTATAATGGTCTTTATAAAACCAATCCAAAATTAAGTTTATTAATGACTCTTGCACTATTCTCATTAGCTGGTATTCCACCAGTAGCAGGTTTCTTTGGCAAATTCTTCTTGTTTACAAGCGTTGCAAGTTTAAATGATTACAAGTATTATATCTTAGTTTTAATAGCTGTTTTAAATGCAACAATATCATTATTCTATTACTTAAGAGTAGTAAAAGCAATGTTTATTGACCCAAGCGATAATCCTATTCCATACTTTAAAACTGATACTCATGCTAGAATTGGTTTATTAATTTGTGTATTTGGTGTTTTTCTAGTTGGATTTGTTGCCGCAATTTATGAAGCTATATATAAATTTAGCTCATTAATTTAATCCTAATTCCTAAATCGAAAATCCTAAATCAAATGCCAGCATTTAAAGCAAAACACGTAGTTGAAGATATCAATGGCACAAGATGTAGTGTTGTTGAAACAGGTATAGATGAAAATCGTCTTCAATTTTTAACTAAGGTTTTAGAATACAATAAATATACAGTAGTAAGCGAGAAAACTGATGAAACCTATAAAATTGGTGTAACTGATATGCTTTTTAATAGCGTTATTGATGTTTATAAAAGAAAACTAAGAACATTAGACGGAAGAGTTCTATTACACGAATACTGGTTTCAATTACCAGAAAAAGTAATTTTAGATTAAAACATTTTTGAAAATATATAAAGCCCAAAAACAATTGTTTTTGGGCTTTTGTTTTTTATCTCCCTTCTATTACAAAAAGCCATTTTTATAATATTCTCATTTCAGGAAACAATCTAATGCTATCAATAGATTATTTTTCCTTAAAATTATCAGTTTACCATAATTTTTGAATGTAAGCCAAGATTTAAAAGCGAAAAAACATGATTTCTGTCAGTGAAAAGTTTTATTTTTATTACTTTTATCATGTTTTTAAACACTATTTTTCAATTCAACAAATAGGTATTATGTCAAAAGTTAAAGTGACTCTAAAAGTAAACGGAGATTTATATGAAGCTGCTGTGAATCAATCTAAAACACTGGTCGAAGTTCTTCGCGAAGATCTTCAACTTGTGGGAACAAAAATTGGTTGTCAAACAGGTGACTGTGGAGCATGTACAATTCTTTTGAACGGTAAATCTGTCTGCTCTTGTCTAACTCTGGCTATTGAAGCTCAAAACAAAGAAATTACAACCATCGAAGGAATTGCAAAAAGTGGTGAAGAATTGCATATAATTCAGGAAGCCTTTGTAAACGAAGGTGCCATTCAATGCGGGTATTGCACACCAGGAATGGTAATGTCTGCTAAACATTTACTTGACAAAAATACAACTCCCACTGAATTAGAAATTCGGCAGGCACTTTCAGGTAATTTATGCAGATGCACCGGTTATGCCCGTATTGTAAAAGCAGTTCAAGTAGCAAGTGAAAAAATAAACCAATCAGTAACAGAAAAATAAAATGTCAATACGTAATTTTACATATTTAGAGCCCAAAACACTGAAAGAAGCCTTGAGTATGCATGCCGAGCATGGAACTAAATCTAATATCTTGGCTGGTGGCACCGATTTACTGATAAAATTGAGACATCATAGCATTCAGCCTGATTTTATTATTGGACTAAACAGTATTCCAAAAATCGATTATATAAAACTACAAGATGGTGAACTAGCCATTGGCACCATGGCCAAACTTTCAGCTATTGTTGAGAATACTGAAATTATCAACCATTTCCCAGCTTTGGCTCATGCTGCAAGTGTCACTGCAACTGTACAAATCAGAAATATGGGAACACTAATCGGAAATATCTGCAATGCCAGCCCTTCCGCTGACAATGCCACACCTTTATTAGTTTATGATGCAAAAGTTGTAATCCTAAATAATGTAGAAAATAGAGAAATAAATCTCGACAAATTCTTTACCGGTCCAGGAAAAACTGTTTTAGAACAAGGAGAAATCGTAAAAGAATTTCTTATTCCAATACCTTCCAAACTAACTGGCTCAAGCTACCAAAAAGTTTCAACTCGAAGCAAGGTCGATATTGCAGGTGTATGTGTTTCTGCATTAATTTCACTTGACAAAGATGGTAAAATAACAAAGGCCAGAATAGCTCTTGGAGCTGTTGCTCCAACACCAATAAGAGTTTATAAAGCAGAAGAAATATTAATTGGAAAAATTCCGGGAATAGAAATATTTTCTGAAGCCGCTAAAATAGCAAAGGAAGAATCCTCTCCTATTTCTGATATGCGATCTTCTGCCGATTATCGCAAAGCAATGGTAGAAGTTTTAACTCTTCGCGCGCTAAATGAAAGTTTAGAATCTGCTAAAAAAAAGTAGTACTTTATGGATCCGAAAAAAAATAAAAATAATCTGATCGGGAAAAGTATTCCCCGTATAGATGCTCCTGCAAAAGTAACTGGAAAAGCCTTGTACACTGGCGATATTGTTTTACCAGGAATGCTTCATGGAAAAATTTTAAGAAGTACAGTCGCTCATGCAAAAATTTTAAATATTGACATTTCTGCTGCCCTTGCTCTACCTGGCGTTAAAGATGTTATCACTGCCAAAGACACACCATGTGTAAAATTCGGAAATTGGAGATTATTTCCTCAAACGCAAGATGAGCTACCACTTGCTTTAGATAAAGTCCGCTTTATAGGTGATGAAATTGCAGCAGTTGCAGCCATCAGTGCCGAGATTGCCGAAGAAGCATTAACTCTGATAAAAGTAGATTACGAAATAATACCTGCCGTTTTCAATGTAGATGATTCTCTGGCTAGCAGTGCTCCAATGATTCATGATGGTAATCCAGATAATACTTCAAATATCAGCCTTGATAGAAAAATTGATGTAGGAGATATTGAAGCCGCTTTTAAAGATGCTTACTACGTACGCGAAGACAGTTTTACTGTACATTCACATTCACATGCATACATGGAACCATGTGCCTCACTTGCCGAAGTTGACTCAGAAGGCAGAGTAACATTATACACCTCAACACAAACTCCATATATTGTTCAATGCTTATTGGCTTCTACTATGGAAATACCTGAAAATTATGTCAGGGTAATAAAACCATCAGTTGGTGGAGGATTTGGTGGAAAGATGGAGTTACGTGCCTGGGATTTTTGTTCTGCATTTATGGCTAAACGAACAGGTCGTCCTGTGCGTATTGTTCTAACTCGCGAAGACGAATTAGCTGTTGGACGCCGCCGCCACGGAATGAAAATAAAATCAAAAGTGGCTTTTAATAAAGATGGGACTATTATTGCTAAAGATTTTGAAGCATACTTAGATGGCGGAGCTTATAATTCAATGGGACCAACCGCTACATTTTTATGTGGAAATTTTGGTGCAATGATATATAGATATCCAGTATATCGCTATCGAGGATATCATGTATATACAAATCTACCTCCTTCGGGTGCCATGAGAGGATTTGGAGCACCACAAGCCCTATATGTTTCAGAAACGCAAATGAACATGGCAGCCGTCGATTTAAATATCGACCCAATTGAGTTACGTTTAAAAAATGCAATGGTCACCGGTGATAAGATTGAGGGTGTTACTACAATTTCTTCTGCAGGTTTGGTGGAGTCTATCACCAAAGTAGCAGAGATGACAAATTTTTTAGAAAAGAAAAAGAATCTTCCTAAAAACAAGGGAATAGGTATAGGTTGTTACAGTTTTATTTCGGGTGGCGTTTTTAACTGGTTTAATACACAATACAATTTTTCTTCATGCGAGGTAAGAGTATACGATGACGGGACAGCCCATTTATTAACTATGTCTGCTGATATTGGTCAAGGATCTGACACTGTACTTAGACAAATTTTAGCTGCTGACCTAGGACTTCCTGTTGAAAAAATAAGATTAACAGCCGGAGACACTGCAATGACTCCAAAATGCGATCTTGGAACTTGGGGTAGCCGCGTCACTTTAATGAATGGGAATGCGATTTTAGATGCTTCTAAAAAAATTAAAGAACAACTTTCTAAAATGGCATCACTTAAATTTGATTTAAATGTGATTCATGAAGTTTCATTCAGCGATGAAAGAGTTTACGCAAAGGCAAACCCTAAACGTGGAATCACATTTGGCGAAGCCGTAAAAATGTGGGTAAAAGCTAATCGTGGAGAAGAACTCACAGCTCGTGGATATTACACTCCACGCGACAAGGGACTTACCACCCCTGCATATTCTTTTGGTGCACAAGTAGCCGAAGTTGATGTTGATCCAGAGACTGGCGTTATTACTGTAGAAAGAATTACAACAGCACACGATTGCGGAACTGTAATTAATCCTTTGGGTGTTGAAGGACAACTAGAAGGTGCAATACAGATGGGCATTGGTTACACACTTTGCGAACAATTTGCAATGCGTGACGGAAAAACATTAAACACAACATTCCTCGATTATAAAATTCCAGCAGCCGAAGACATGCCAGAAATTGTATCTGCGGCAATAGACACATACGAACCAGAAGGACCATTTGGGGCTAAAGAAGCTGGTGAAGGCCTTGTAATTCCTACTGCACCTGCTATTTCAGATGCAGTTTTTCAAGCTACGGGTTATCGTTGCAAAGAACTACCTATTACTCCGGAAAAAATACTTAGAGCTACTGGAAAAATATAACTTCTTTTTTTTACTTTTCTTTAACAAAATTCCAATTAAATAATTTCAACCCCAAAAAGCAATAAATTTTTGGGGTTTTGTTTTTACTACATATATTTACAATAAAAATAATCTTGTATTCAAAAGTTTTACTATACTATTTTTCCGGAACAGGTAATGCAAAACGTGTTACAGAATGGATAAGCGAAAATGTGAAAACATCTGGAATTCCAATTGAAATAACCAATATTGAAAATTGTAAAAAAGTTGAAATCGAAAAAACAGAAGGCAAAAAATTAATTGGAATCATCTCTCCTACTCACGGTTTTAATATACCACCATTAGTTTTATATTTTATTTTCAAATTTCCCAGAGTAAAGAATGCTGATTTTTTTATGGTTAATACAAGAGCCGGAATGAAATTATCAAAACTATTTCTTCCAGGTTTAAGTGGCCTAGCACAAATATTACCTGCAATAGTTTTCTTTTTTAAAGGATTTTCTGTAAAAGGACTTCAACCTATTGATTTACCTTCAAACTGGATTAGTATACATCCAGGATTAAAACAAAAAGTTGTTACATCAATGTTCGAAAGAATAAAAATGAAAATTGATAAATTTTCGGGTAAAATGTTACAAGGAAAAAGATCTTATGTTGCATTATATAGTTTACCATTTGATTTAGCATTAATTCCTATAAGTATAGGCTATTTCTTTATGGGACGATTTATGCTCTCAAAAACTTTTATTGCAACATCAAAATGCACAACATGCGGTTTATGTGTAAAACAATGTCCAGTACAAGCATTGGAGATGAAAAGTAACAGACCATATTGGAGCTTTGATTGTGAAAGCTGCATGCGTTGCATGAATAACTGCCCTTCACGAGCAATAGAAACACCACATTTATTTATAACACTTATTTGGATAGTTTTATTAAATCTTCCATGGATAATTTTAACTTGGGTTTTTGAGAAATTTGGCCGTTGTAATTGCTCTATTTTATGGTACGAAGAACTTATTTATAATGCACTTCAGGTTACATTTACCTTTTTATTCGCTTGGCTAACTTATTATTTGCTTTATAAATTTATGCGATTTAAATTTGTAGACATTATAATCAGATATTCTTCGTTTACAAATTATAAATTCTGGAGAAGATATAAAGCACCTAAAAATAAATTAAAATCGGACAACCAATTACAACAGTAATTTGTCTTATTATATATAAATACATTCTTACTAAGTTTATAAACTTAAAATAATACTATGAAGCAAATTTACATTTTACTATTAGTGATATGTAGCAATAATTACGCAAGTTTTTCGCAGAATAACTACTGCAACACAGCTCTACCTTTCACTACAGGATTAACATATACATTTCCAGCAGGTGTTAATGCTGGTCTTGCTGAAACTGGTCCAAACTATGGTTGTCTATTATCACAACCAAACCCAGCATGGTATTATATGCAAGTTGCTGAATCAGGTCCAATAAATATTCACCTTTCAACAAGCCCATCTCAGGATGTTGATTTTGTATGTTGGGGACCATTTACATCGCCCACAGCTCCTTGCACAAGTCTATTAACTGCAAATTGCACATCATGTCCAAACAATACTGTTGATCCATCTTTTTATCCTTCAGGAAATTTAGCAGATTGTAGTTATAGTACTTCATGGCAAGAGGATTGTAATATTGCAAATGCTGTAACTGGAGAATGGTATATTTTCATGATTACTAATTATTCAAACCAAGCATGCAATATTATTTTCGAACAGACAAATATTTTAGCAACTAGCCATGGTTCAACAAATCCAGCTATTATGAACCAAACAAATATTAAAAACGTTATTGTCAAATCTGAATTATCTGTTTTCCCAAATCCATTTTCTAAGTCAACAACAATTAAATTTAGTAATCCAGATAAAAATTCTTGCACAATAACAATATCAGACATAACAGGTAAAACTGTTAGATCATATAAAAATATAACAACAGACATTATTACAATTGAAAAAGGTGATTTAAAAAATGGTATTTATTCCATTGAAATTAATGGCAAACAAATTCAAAGAGAAAAATTAGTAGTAGAATAGTTTCATTTTAATAGTTTGCAAGCGCTAAGTTAGTTGATTCCTAACTTAGCGTTTGTTTTTTAAACTATTATGAATAATATTATTTTCCAGTAATTAAAACTAGATTTGTATACTTTAAACAAATTATATGAAATCTCTATTTTTTATAGCTCTGTTTTTATTAAGTGTTTTGCAAATTAGAAGTCAAAATTATCACAAAATAATTGACACTACAAATAAATGGAACGTATTAGAAATAATACAATTACTATGTGGTTGTGATCCATTTACCGTAACACATTCCTTTACCATTAGTAATAATACTGTTTTTAATAATCAATCATATAAAATTATTATTGATAGTCTGTATCAGAATGTTCCAGGAACAAGTGATTACTATTATTCTGTAAATAACTATGGTTTTTTAAGAGAAGATACATTAAATAAAAAAGTGTTTTTTAAAAGAGATAATATTTTAAATGAAGAAATTCTACTTTATGATTTTAATATTGTAGTAGCTGATACTTTTAAGGGTAATAATCAAAGTTTAGTTGTATTATCTGCTGACAGTATATCTATAAATAATCATTTTAATAAAAGAATTAAACTTAAAAACTCTTACTCTTTTAATTCAGATACTATAATTTGGATAGAAGGAATAGGATCACTTAACGGTTTATTTTATTTGAATGATGGACTTTTTGACCAAAACCAATTACTATGTTATTGGAAGAATAACAATTTACTTTATTCATTAAATAATCCACTTTATCAATGTTTATTTGCATTAATGACTGATTTAAGTGAGACCAAAACTATAAAAGATATATCTATTTTCCCAAACCCTACAATGGATATTATAAACTTTAACAATATTGAAAATATAGCTGAAATTGCAATTTATGATATACAGGGAAAAAATATTATGACAAATAAAATAATAAAAGAGAAATCATTTATTGATTTAAAATCTTTATCTAATGGAATATACATTTTACAAATTGGTGTCAATAGATTTAGGGTCATTAAAAATTAAAAAATGATTTCATCCCATCTCGGCGAATTTGCCGCATTACTTACTGCTTTTTTCTGGACAATTACTGCTTTAGCGTTTACCGGAGCTGGTAAAAGAATTGGTTCATTATCAGTTAATCTTTGGCGTTTAATTATAGGGATAATATTTTTATGTTGCTTTTCATATATTCGTTTCAATTCATTTTTTCCACAGGATATTGATTTAAAAGGTTGGTTATGGCTTGCACTTTCTGGTTTTATCGGTGTATTCTTAGGTGATTTGTTTTTATTTAAAGCCTTTACAATTGTTGGACCGCGTATTGCTTTATTATTAATGTCTTTGGCGCCTGCTTTAGCAGCTTTTATCAGTTGGTTTGCTTTAGGTGAAAAGTTAGAATTACTAGATTTTACTGGCATGGGAATTACTACCGTAGGTATTGCAATTGTAATTTTAACAAAGCCTCAAAATACTAATGGCGAAAAAAATAATTTCAAATTACGGCATAATGTTAAAGGAATAATTTTCGCATTTTTAGGGGCAATGGGACAGGCCACTGGATTAGTGATAAGTAAAATCGGATTACAAAGTACTTCTAATCCATTTTTCGCTACTCAAATTCGATTATTTGCAGGAGTACTTGGATTTATATTATTAATAACATTTCTTAAAAGATGGCATAATGTTATTACATCTTTAAAAGATTTTAAGGCAGTGGGCATTTTAACAATAGGTGCTTTTTTTGGACCATTTTTAGGAATTTCATTTTCTTTGCTTGCTATTCAATATGCCAATCCGGGAATTGTACAAACCATAACATCAATCACACCAGTTTTAATAATTCCATTTTCAATATGGTTTTTTAAAGAAAAAATTACTTTTAGAGAAGTTATTGGTGCTGTAATTGCTGTTTGTGGAATTACTTTGTTTTTCTTATAATGATATATTATCAGTGTAGTTACAAACTACGCTGAGCTATTATATACAACATATTCTTGGCGTAGTTTGTAACTACGCCAAGATATTATATATTTAACTCAGATATTTTTTGTTTATTTATATTTGTAGTTTGTAACTACACTTTTAAATTAATTATTTTATAAATTTGATATATGCCAACTGGTTATCAAATAAAAAATCAAAATGCATTATACTTTTCAAGTTGTTGGATGGGCAGATATTTTTACCAGAAAAGTTTATCGGGATATTATTATCGATAGTTTTAAATATTGCAAAGAACAAAAACAATTAAAATTATACGCATATGTAATAATGAGTAATCATGTTCATTGCATTATAAATACAGAAAATAATTTATCCGATATAATTCGTGACTTTAAAAAACATACTTCAAAAAAGATTTTGAAAGAAATTGAGAATCCTCAAGAAAGTAGACAAGAATGGTTGATGATGATCTTTAAATATCATGCTAAATTTAATAAAAGAAATAAAGATTTTCAATTCTGGACACAAGAAAACCATGCAGTTGAATTAAGCAATAATGACATGATTGATAGTCGGGTTAATTATATTCACCAAAACCCTGTAAAAGCAGAAATTGTTCAAAACGAATACGACTATTTATATTCAAGTGCAAGAAATTTTGCTGGTTTGGATAATATGATTGAAATAGATGAATTATAGATTTAATATTATTGCGTAGTTACAAACTACGCTGAGATTAGGCACAAAAAATGTCAGGTCGAAAGACCTGACATCATGAGAAGCATTAAACTATGTAAATATATTATTATTTCGCCTTATGATATTTTTTTTCGGCTAATTTACACAATTCTAAAACAGCTTGTTCAATACTATCCGTATCGTATCCACACATTTTATATTGTTGCATTTGAGTGGCATGTTCAATAAACTTATCTGGTATTCCTAGTCTTTTAACTTTTGCAGAATAATTATTCTCAGCCATAAATTCAAGAACTGCACTTCCAAAACCACCGGAAACAGAACCATCTTCAACTGTAACAATATATTTATATTTCTTGAAAACAGAATGCAATAATTCTTCATCAAGAGGTTTAACAAATCGCATATTATATACAGCAATTTTATAACCTTCTTCCTCTAATTTATCTGTTGCTGCTAAAGCAAAATTTACCGGATGCCCAAGGGCTAGTATTGCTACCTCATCACCTTCTCTTAATATTTCTCCTTTACCAATCTCTATTTCCTTAAATGGTTGTTTCCATTTTGTAATTACGCCATGGCCACGTGGATATCTTATTACAAATGGGCCCTTTCCTAATTGGGCAGTATACATTAAATTACGCAATTCAATTTCATTCATGGGCGCTGAAATAACAACATTTGGAATACAGCGCATAAATGCAATATCATATGATCCCTGATGTGTAGCACCATCCGAACCAACCATTCCAGCACGATCCAAACAAAATACAACATTAAGATTTTGCAATGCAACATCATGTATTGCCTGATCGTAACTACGCTGCATAAATGATGAATAAATATTACAAAAAGGAATCATTCCTTGTTTTGCCAAACCTGCCGAGAAAGTAACTGCATGTTGTTCAGCAATGCCAACATCAAAAACACGATCTGGCATAGCTTCCATCATAATATTTAAAGAGCAACCTGAAGGCATAGCTGGTGTAATTCCAACAATTTTTTTATTTTCTAATGCAAGTTCTGTAATTGTATTTCCAAAAACATCCTGATATAAAGGAGGTGTGGCAATAGTATTAACTTCTTTAATAATCTCACCTGTGCTTTTATCAAATAACCCAGGTGCATGAAAAGCAGTTTGATGTTCTTCAGCTTGCTTAAATCCCTTACCTTTTACTGTTAAAACATGAAGTAATTTTGGACCAGGAATTTTCTTCATATCTTCAAGTATCCTTGCCAAATAAATAACATCGTGCCCATCAACTGGACCAAAATATCTAAAATTAAGAGCTTCGAATAAATTACTATGACGTAAAACTATAGATTTAATGCTATTATCAATTTTTTGTATTGCCTGTTGTGCATTTGGCCCCCACTTCCCCACTCTACCTAAAAAATTCCAAACATCATCTTTTATTCTGTTATATGTTCTGGAAGTTGCAATATCAAGTAAATATTCGCTAAAAGCGCCAACACTCCTATCAATTGCCATATGATTGTCATTTAATACAACAAGCATATTTGTTTTTAAATCACCTGCATTATTTAATCCTTCAAAGGCCATTCCTGCAGTCATTGAACCATCACCTATCACAGCCACAATTTGTCGGTCAGTTCTATTATTAAGTTTATCTGCAACTGCCATTCCTAAAGCAGCGGATATTGAAGTTGAAGAATGCCCTACAGCAAAAGCATCATATTCACTTTCGTTTGGGTTTGGATATCCACTTATTCCATCTTTCTTTCTGTTTGTATGAAAAACATCTTTACGTCCGGTTAAAATTTTATGCCCATATGCTTGATGGCCAACATCCCATATTATTTGATCGGTTGGTAAATTTAACACATAATGCAAAGCAACAGTAAGTTCTACAACTCCTAAACTTGCCCCAAAATGCCCTGGATTACAAGAAAGTTCATCAATAATAAACTGACGCAACTCATTTGAAAGTTGTATTAATTGAAGAGGAACAAGTTTCTTTAAGTCAGCCGGACTTTGAATATCAGGTAATATAGGATTAGTACTTTCCGGCATTTAAATTTATTTAATCTGCAAAGTTAAGCTAAATTGTTTATTGTAAGATTTAAAAATACACGATTTTAAGCATTAATTAGATAAAACAATTGAAATTAACGATTAAAAAGTTGGCTTATTTTAAATAAGATCTTTAAAAAATCATAAAAATGTAATCTCCTATGGGTTTTGCGAAATTCCAATTCTTTCTTTATGTGCATTGCGTCTTTACTAATAAATGCTCTATTAAATAACTTCCATAATCTTATGGGTTGCACCTAACCTGTTCTCAACGAATTTCTTAGAAACATTTGAAGTCTTTTGGAAGTAAATATCATTTTCAAATAATACAGTAAACTGTTTTTCCAATTCATTATATGAATTTACACTAAATGCTCCTTTTTCAGAAATTAGATCAACTGCTTCTGAGAATTTAAAATAATTAGTACCAAAAAAAACTGGCAAACCAAAAACTGCAGCTTCTAAAATATTGTGAATTCCTTTTCCAAAGCCACCACCGATATATGCAATTTTACCATATTTGTATAACGAGGATAACATTCCAACATTATCAATTAACAATACTCTTGCATTCTTTAAATCAGCTTCCAATGCTTTAGAAAATCTAACAACAGGAACTAAAATACTTTTTTCGGTTTGAGTTAAAGCAGATTCAGAAATTTCATGTGGAGCAATAATAAATTTTATATCTGTTGGTGATTTATTAATATACGGAATTAAAATTTCTTCATCCTGAGGCCAGGCTGAACCAACAACGATAACCCTATTTCCTTCTGAAAATGCTACCGCCTCAGGAATTGTTTTAGAATTTGTTGCAATATCAGAAACTCTATCAAAACGAGTATCGCCAACAACTGAAATATGTTTAACTTTAATAGAATTTAACAAAGAAAAAGATTCCTCATTCTGTACAAAAATGTGAGTAAAATAATTAAGTAATTTACGATACCAGCTTCCATACCACTTAAAAAATAATTGATCTTTTCGAAAAATTGCAGAAATAAGATAAACAGGAACTTTATTTTTGTGGAGTGCCTTTAAAAAATTCTGCCAGAACTCATATTTAACAAATATTACCTTAATTGGGTTAACAATAGCTAAAAACTCTCTGGCATTTGCCTTTGTATCCAATGGAAGATAAAAAATCCAATTGGCACCATCATAATTTTTTCTTATTTCGTAACCAGAAGGTGAAAAAAAAGTAAGTAAAATTTTATGTTCAGGATTTTGTTTTCTATAAGCTTCAATTACTGGCCTACCTTGCTCAAATTCGCCTAATGAAGCACAATGAAACCAAACAACATTTGTTTGTCCGTTTACAGCTATTTTTAATTTTTCAAATAAGTTTTTTCTGCCCTTTAACCATGCCTTTGCTTTAATGTTAAAAGGTGAAACAATCAAAATTGTTAAGTAATATAACCTTATTAAAATGCAATAAATAAATTGCATAGTATCAATTATAATAATAAGTATCTGGAACTCGCTTGTAAATTGGGATTACCCACCCTATTTTAATTGAATTAAGTAAATCTAATCTTTTACTAGTATCTTTTTTCATAAGTGAATAATCATAACTCCTACCACTTTTTGTAAAACCTTGATAAAGTTCAACACCAAAATAAAAATTCAGTAATTGTTTTTTACTAAAATACACATATCCAACAAATTCTGTTGCACTAAATCCAATAGTCATTTTATCGTAGCCTTTTTTATAATCACCTAAAATTTGAGGAGTGTTATTACCATCATTTTCAATTCTTACTTTATGTTGTAAAATTCCACCACCAGCCATAATTAACAAACCACTATTAAGATTTTTTTTATTTAATGGAAATATTTTTCCAATTCTGCCTCCAATAAAATATCCCCGTTCAGAAACAATGACTTTTGCATATTCACCATTTTCATTTATCAAAAAACCATTAGAAGTTTTAATACTATCAAAAATTGAGCTGGCATCTCCTTTTAAGTTATTTCCAAATATATAATTTGCATTTACATCTAAAATAAAATTAGATTTTAACTTTAGCATGAAAGAGCCTCCGATATTTGAATTTACTCCATATCGTTTTGCCATATCATTACCTGGAATTTGAACCATATAAGAACCTGAAAACATTGGAAATGTAATAGCCGAATCAATAGTCTTTTGTGCTTTAACCGTATCAACAAAATAGCTTAAAATAAGGGCCGTAAGGCATATAATCAGCATTGTTTTCATGTTTCAAAGTTAATTATTTCTTTGGTTTAAAAATTTTTAGATTAATTCTTTGATTCGAGTATTTCAATTCATATATTTGATTATGCATTCAAAATTTGCTTTTTTCTGTGTTTTAACTATTTCCTTTGCTGTTGGATGTAACCAGCAAAACGAAAATAACGATGAAAGCTACAATAATATTTCTTCGCAAAATATTAATTTAACACTCCCCGACATAATAAAAGATCTTCCTGTCGGAATTTCAGTTAATAATGAACCTGATACTATTTATGCTGAAATTAATACTAAAGGAAATAAAAAGTATATCTGGAAGCATACCACCACTATTACAGCCCTATATAATGACTTAAAAATATTAGAATTCGGAACCTATAACTATAAAAATGAGACTTGGGTTTTAGGCGATTCTTCAAAAAAACCATATAATTCTAATGATTTCGACAAATGGTATTGCCGAAAAAAAAATGGTATAATTACATTTGATTACTGTAAAGAGGGTTACATTTCTAAGAACTTGGAATTTATTGACCCATCTAATTTTTGCATAAGAAAAGATAGTCTTGTTTCCCGAAATGGCTTATGGTATTACATTGGCGTTGATTCTTCTGGTAAAAAAGTAATGGGATATGGTCGTTATACTACAGTTGGTAAACTGAAAGATTAATCTCTTTTCAAACTTTACCAAAATTTCTACCTTTCTTTTTCGTTTACTCTGCTATTCCTTTTCTATCTTTGAAAAAACCTTAAAATTGAGATTTTTCACAACCATACTTATTACTTTTCTGTTTGCTTTGCATTGCTCTGGGCAGATTCTCTCTACCTTTCACACAAAAAACGTCAAAATTGTTTCTGATACAATTAATATTGACAGCCTTGCTCTTGTACCCTCATCTATAAAAATATATAACGAAAACGGAAAAGAAATACCTGACAGTTTATTTAAAGTTGATTTTGCAAACTCTAAAATTATTTTTTTAAAAAAAGATTTTAATAACATTAGTATAAATTATAGAACATTTCCAATAGATTTTAAACAAACTTTTTATCATAAAAACCCGGAAATAAAACTTAACTCGAATGGGAACTCTATTAATTCATACACATATAGATTAAACGAAACTAACAAATACGATAATTACGGAACAGATGAATTAATTAAAAGAGGAAGTATTTCAAGGGGTATTTCATTTGGGAATAATCAAGATGTTGTTGTAAATTCAAATTTAAACCTTCAGTTATCCGGAAAAATAAGCAAGGACTTAAATATTATAGCAGCTATAACCGATAACAATATTCCCATTCAACCTGAGGGTAACACTCAACAAATACAAGATTTTGATAAAGTTTTTATTACAGTTTATAATGAAACTTTCAAATTAACTCTTGGCGATTTTGAATTAACAAAGCCCACAGGAAACTATTTAGTAATGAATCGCAAAGCTCAAGGATTAATTACAACAAATATTTTTAAATTCGGAAAAAGCAAAACCAACTTATTTAAAACAACAATAAGCGGATCGGTATCAAAAGGCAAATATTTTAGAATGACATTCAATGGTATTGAAGGAACTCAAGGTCCATATAGACTTAAAGGCGCATTTAACGAACCATATATAATAATAATTGCAGGTAGCGAAAGAGTATTTATTGATGGAAAACAACTTGAACGAGGACAGGATAATGATTACGTTATAGATTATAATACTGCAGAACTAAGTTTTACCGCAAAACAAGCAATAACAAAGGACAAACGAATTGTTGTTGAATATGAATACAGTGATAAAAATTATGCACGATTCATGATTTTTTCGGGCAACGAATGGCAATTTAAAAAAGGAAAATTATGGCTTAATGTTATTTCTGAACAGGACAGTAAAAATCAAACTTTACAACAAAGTTTAACAGAACCCGAAAAATCAATTCTATCTTTTGCTGGCGATGACCAAAGCCTTGCAATTGTTCCATACATTATTATGGACACAGTTAACTTGAGCAACATTGTGCTTTATAAAATGATGGATACGCTTGTTAATGCTACCATTTACGACAGTATTTTTGTTTATAGCAATAATATTGATAGTGCTATTTACAGATTAGGATTTAGTTATTTGGGACCAGGAAATGGAAATTATATTCAAATTAACACATCTGCAAATGGAAGAGTGTTTAAATGGATTGCTCCAATTAACGGTATAAAACAAGGCGATTATGAACCAGTTCGGCAATTAATTGCACCGCGCAGTAAAACTGTATTAACAACAGGTGCAGATATTGCAGTTTCAAGAAAACTTAACATTAAATACGAATTCGGGTTAAGCCAAAATGATCTCAATACTTTCTCAAATAAAAACGATAACAATAATACTGGTTATGCTTTTAAAATTGCTGCTGATAAAAAGTTTTCCATTGGCGATACAACGAAAAATAAATTTAGTATAAACACATACGTTCAGCAAATAGATAAGAAATTTGACCCCATGGAACGTTACCGATCTTCAGAATTTGAAAGAGACTGGAATTTAACAAACTCTAATTCTAAACAAAATGAGCTTGTAACAGGACTTGCTTTTTCGTTTCACAGAATTAAAACTGCTTCGTTAATATATGGAGTTGATTATATGAATCGTCAAAATAATTTTACTGGTATAAGAAATAATTTTACTGGTTTAACAAATTGGAAAGGATTTAAAGTTAGTGCTAAAGGAAGCTACCTGCAATCTAATGAAACAAATAAAAACACTAATTATTTACGTCATAGAATTTCATTACGAAAAGACTTTAACTCAATATATATTGGTGCTGCCGAAGAACAAGAAATAAACACATGGAAATCTCCAATTAGCGACAGTTTATTTTCAAATAGTTTTAGATATGACCAGCTTGAAGCATTTGCAGGACTATCCGACACTTCCAAAAATCCGCTTTTATTTAATTACCATAATAGAAAAGATTATTTACCCATTGGCAAAAATCTTAATTATGCTACAAATGCACACGATTTTAACATATCTTCTTCGCTAGCAAAAAATCCTAAGAACGTTCTTAAAACAGACATTACTTATAGAGTTTTAGAGATTACTGACACTTCCCTAACAACAGCCATACGTGAAGATAATTTAACCGGAAGAATTGAACATTCATTAAGAATTTATAAATCATTATTTACTGTTAACACAATATACGAAACTAGTAGTGGTCTCGAAGCAAAAAAAGAATTTTCGTACCTTGAAGTGCCAGCAGGACAGGGTGTTTACAAATGGATTGATAACGGTAATGGAATAAAAGAACTTGATGAATTCGTAGTTGCAATGTTTTCTGATCAGGCAACATATATTAGAATTTTTACTCCAACTAATGAATTCGAAAAAGTTTTCTCTACAAAACTTACCCAAGTTGTTAATTTAAAACCAGAATCTATTTGGGGCAATAAAAAAGGAATTAAAAAATTAGTTTCCCGCTTCTCAAACCAACTAGCTTATAATGTAGATAACAAGCACAAATCAAAAGATTTATTACAAAGAATAGTTCCATTTCCTGGAGTTGTTTCCGATTCACTTAGCCTTTCACAAAATAAAAATATTCGTAATACATTATCCTTCAATCGCACAAATTCAGTTTTTGGTTTAGATTATCTTTATCAGGATGTTCAAGGTAGTTTATTATTACTAAATGGAATTGATATCCGTAATTTAACACAGCACACAATAAAATTAAGGTGGAATATTAATCAGGAAATTAGCATTGTTAGCGCTGGATCAACTGGCATAAAATCATTTTCTTCAGAATATTTCAGTAGCAAAAATTTTAAATTAGATTTAAAATCTGGCGATCTTTCCCTTAGCTACCAACCATCAAATTCGCTTAGATTTACTATTAATAGTAAATACACTAATAAGATTAACCTAACAGGAATTGAAACCGCTAATCTAACAAATGCCGGATTAGAAATCAGATACAACATTGTTGAGAAAGGCAACATTTCTTTAAAAGCTGATTACATTAAAATAAATTTTAAAGGGACTACAACTTCCTCATTAGGTTACGAAATGCTAGAAGGACTTCTTGCTGGAAACAATGCTACATGGGTCGTTCAATATCAACGGGATTTATCTAATTCGTTACAAATAAACATTTCTTATAACGGAAGAATTTCACAAGATACAAAAGCCGTTCATATAGGCACCGTGCAAATGAGAGCTTTCTTTTAATTTGTTATAATTTTTTTGAATCGCAAAACGAAATGTCTAGCACCATCGACATCAAATGTTAATTTAACGCATAACAAAAGAGGAACATAAATTGAAGAACATTAAACCTTATTTACTTTTCCTTCTCAAACCTTTATCATGCCATAGTATTCTCTAAAAAAAGGAGCTCGTTTGCTTTAAAAGTTGAACTTTCAACTTTATAAACTTTCTGACTTTTAACTCATAGACTTTCATACTCACTTATAACCTGTCTAATTGACGGATAAGAATTCTCAAGTTTCTTTTTAAAATCATCTTTTGTTAACCAGCAAGCTTCTTCGATATTTTCAATTGTTTGGGGGCTTAATTCCGGAACCCCATCAATACTAAAATCGAACCAATAGGTTTTTTTCAAAACCATTTTTCCATTCATTTTATAAGTATGGTAGGTGTCGCAGATTTTTTTTAAAAGTACATGCCCATTGATCCCACATTCTTCTGAAATTTCTCTTAAAGCAGCATTTTCTGGCGTCTCATTTTCTTCAATCTTTCCCTTAGGCAAATCCCATTTCCCTAACCTGAAAATTGCAAGAATATCACCATTTATATTTCTAACTATACCTCCAGCAGCTTCAATTACAATAATATTCTTTTGAAATTCTTTAAATGTTTTCTCAATATCTTTTGTAAAAAAACAAAAATATTTTTTTTTGTAATCAGATTCAAAATCTTTTGCAATTTTTATTATATCTTCGGGCTGCCTGAAATTACATTCAGAAAAATTATCAGATTTTGGATTATTTGAGATTATGAAACTTCTATCTAAATAATAAATAATATATTGAGCCATATGGAAAACATTAATCAAAAAGTTGCTGAATACTTATTACAAATAAAAGCAATTAAACTGAGCCCGTCAAATCCATTTACCTGGGCATCGGGATGGAAATCTCCGATTTATTGTGATAATCGCAAAACATTATCTTTCCCAGAAGTTCGAAATTATATTCGCGACAGCTTCGTTGCTGTAATTAAAAAAGAATTTGGTGATGTTGATGTTATCGCTGGCGTTGCAACGGGTGCAATTGCACAGGGAGTATTAATTGCCCAGGAATTAAATAAACCATTTGTTTATGTTCGTTCCGAAGCAAAAAAACATGGCATGGAAAATCTTGTTGAGGGTGTAGTTGAAAAAGGACAAACTGTGCTTGTAATTGAAGACCTTATTTCAACTGGCGGAAGTAGCTTAAAAGCAGTTGAGGCTTTACGTGATGCTGGTTGCAAAGTAGTTGGAATGGTCGCAATTTTCACATACGAATTCCCTACTGCAATAAATAATTTTGCTCATTTTGCTTGTAGACTTGTTACTTTAAGCGATTATTCTTCATTAATTACCACAGCTGTTGCAGCTGGTTACGTTTCAGAATCAGAAGTTGAAACTTTAAAAGAATGGCGCATAGATCCAGGTAACTGGAAAAAATAGTTTTAGGAATTTCTTAATATATGATGGTAGTTGAAAGTAAGGTTGGAAAAATCTTACGCCCGATTGAAGATATTTATAGCATATTAAGCGATTTTAGAAGAATCGTTCCACTATTACCTGCCGAACACGTGAAAGATGTTACAGCAACTGAAGATTCATGTTGCTTCACTGCTGAAGGCACAGGAACAATGGAAATAAAAATAATAAATCGTGAGCCATTTGCACTAATAAAATATACTGGCGGCACTAATGTTCCAATGCAATTCTTTTTTTGGGTTCAACTTAAAGAAGCATCACCAGGTGATACAAGATTAAAACTTACACTAAAAGCAGAAGTTCCAAAAATGATGCAGTTTATGGTTAAAAGTAAAATTGAAAAAGCATTAAATGAATTAGTAGATAAAATCTCGGCAGCACAATAAAAACGTGACGAATAACCACTTGACACGAATTACACTAATTAACACAAAAACGACATAAACACTATATTTGTTTATTTTACCAACAAAAATTCGTGAAATTAGTGTCAACCTTTTTTTGTTTTACTTTTATTAAAAAAGTTTAAGCTGGCTAGATTTTAAATGAAAACTTTTTCTATGATATGGTGTAAATCCATATTTTGCTATTGCCTTAGCATGTTCAGAAGTTGGATAACCTTTATTTGAAACCCAGTTATAGTCAGGAAATTTTTCATGAAGTTCTTTCATATAATCATCTCTATAAGTTTTTGCTAACACAGATGCAGCAGCAATAGACTGGTATTTTTCATCACCCTTAACAACGCATGTATATGCAATATTTTTATAAGGCTTAAATCTGTTTCCATCAACTAAAATATGCTTAGGAACTTTTGAAAGTTTATCTAAAGCATTTTGCATTGCTAATACAGATGCCCAAAGAATATTTATTTTGTCAATCTGTTTATTATCAACCATTGCTACACCATAACAAATAGCTGTATTTTGAATAATTTCCCTTAATTGATATCGTTGTTTTTCTGAAAGTTTTTTCGAATCGTCCAATCCAACAATATTCACATTTTTTGGTAAGATTACAGCTGCAGCAAATACTGGTCCTGCTAGACAGCCCCGTCCAGCCTCATCACAACCGGCTTCAGCAACTCCGGATTTCATATATGACAATAAAATTTTAGTCTCCCCTTTCATCATCTAAAAACTCTAAAGCTTTTTCGTTCTTAAGCTCCATTGTAGGTTTATCTTTATACTTCTCAATATTTCCTGTTATGCATATTTTTCTGTTCATTAGAACTATTGCAGGTTCATAACTAAAATTTGCGACATTTGTTTTCCAAATAGTAAACGAAAATATCTGATTTGGAAATTTTTGATCTAAATTAAAAACTATTCCTTTTGAATCTTTTAATACTCTTGATGCAACAACAGTTCCACATACTGTTGCTTTTTGATCATAAAATTTTTCTGCATCTACTGTATTTATTGCACCTTTAGGTAATTCTTCTAACTCTAAAGGTTTTGCTCCGCCAGCTTGCTCTTTGTTAAGCCACGAATCAATATTGTTCATTTTTTCAATTCTGTCCTGTAATGTATCGGGCAAAGAAGCAAAAAAATTAATTCCTGTTACTTTTTCAACACTGTCTATTGAAACAGCATAACTTATAATTTGCTTTGTGTTGGTACCGTTAAGCATTATAAATGCAATTCCTTTTTTATTGTTTCCAGCTAGATCTACAATAATTTTATAATAATACTTTGGAACAGAAATCATTTTTTCTTTTCCTATTTTTTTTAAACTATCGTTTAACATTCCACCAGTAACAACAAATACAGGTTCGTTGTATTCTAACACATACTGCCGCACAAAATCTTCTAATTGTGACCATTTCCCTCTATTAAACTCAGGCTTTTGTGGTGACATATTTGAATAATAATATGATTCACTCAAAGCTCTTTTCGACCAGCGAAAGTCTGCCGAAGCAGCCAAATGGCCTCTGTCATAACCACTATTATAATAATCTTCTTTTCCGGGTGTACCAGAAATTACCATTGAATCTTTCCTAAAATCATTTGTTCGAGCTTGAATGCCAGTTTTAATATCAGGCAAAATCATATGAACCACCCATTTTGATTGCCCATGTTTTTCATCATAAAACATCGACATAGCAGAGTGATTAATAAGCATTCCATCGTCGCTGATTTTAGGTAACCCGTATTGCTTTATTTCTTCTCTTATCCACTGAAGTTTAAGATTTTCTAATTTTTGAGTATAAACTTTCTGACTATCATTATAAGAAACAAGTTTATCTTCAAACTGCTTAATTTTTTTTTCAGTATTAGTTTGAGCAATAATAATATTACAACTAAATATCAAAAACAACAATACAAATAACTTATTCATTTATATATTTTATATAAAAACAATATTTACGTTTCAAATCTTTATCAAATTTATCAA
>CAIQJL010000087.1 GCA_903872185.1 uncultured Bacteroidota bacterium
TGAAATAATCCCACAAAGAGTAGAAAAGTTATATGGTCCGCTCCAGGAACTTAAATCTCCCGCACCACAATTTGCTTGTACATAAAAGCTATAGTTAGTTGTAGCAGATAATCCTGTAAGTGAATAAGGATGTGCAGTTAGCCCATTAACCATTGTGCCTGTACCTAAAGCAAAACCTTGAGTTCCCCACTGTAAATTCCATAAAGTTTCTGTACCATTTGGTGTCCAATTTAAGTTTGCAGCAACATCAGTTATTCCAGTTGCAGTTAAAATAGATGGTTGTGGACAGGAAGGAATGGTTTCGTATACTACATCATCAATATAAATGTATTGGTTTGTAGATCCATAACCGTGTTTGAAAGCAATATATTGGTTTGTACCTGCATATCCATTGAAAGGAATAATAAATTCTTGCCAGGTAGTTGTTAAAGTCGTTATACTTTGAAAGGTTGCAAAAGTAGTTTGAACTGCAGGATCAGACATAGTTCCAACATGTAATAATGGTGAGCCAGTGCCAGTAAATTTAGCTTTAAATCGAATTTGTGTAGTGTGTGTTGGTAAATCAGACAATTGTGGAGTAATTAATAATACATGAGTAGTAGATCCTGAAGATGTAGAATTAAAAAGTTGTGCACAGTTAGGTGTTGTACTTGGTGTTGTTGTTGCAGTTATTACTGTTGGAGCACTTCCAACAGCGCCAACTGCAATTTTACTCCAACAAGGAGGTAAAGCAGGTACGGTAACACCGTCAAAATTTTGCGAATAAGGTTGAGCTATCGCTCCACAAGCAGTTGTGAAATTAAATGGTCCGGCCCAGTTACTTATTGATCCGCCGCCACAATCATTTTGCACATAAAAACTATATCCTGTAGAGGCTGTTAATCCAGATAATGCATAAGGAGAAGAAGCGCTTGTTACAATTGTGCCAGTTCCTAAGGCAAATCCAGTAATCCCATATTGAATATTAAAAAGTGTTCCTGTTGATGTCCAAGAAAGACTTGCAGAAGTCATTGTTATACTTGCAGCTGCAAGAGTTGAAGGAGTGACACAAGATGATGGTGTGAAAATATAAGTTAGCCCACTAGTTAAAAATGTTTGAACTGCAATTGCATTATTTGCAACAGTTGTTGAAATTGTTGGACCTGCAGCAGGACTGACACTTAAAAAATGTCCTGATCCACCAGTATTATCATTTATTCCGATTGATGCTGATGCTGTTCTTTCAACTCCTGGAGCTTGTGTTGAACCATAAACTATGTGAATAACATTTGTTGTTTCAAATAATTTAATTTGAAAATTCTGCCGATAAGTTGGTAATGCAGTTCCGGTTGTATATCTACCCCAAAGAATATTATTCCATTCAACAGTTAATACTCTGTTTGGTGCAGTTCCTGTAGTTGTATATTGAATATCGCTATTAGTATCATCATACAAGTCATCCCATAAACCAGCAATAAGTGGTTTGTAAGTTACGCTTGCCAAATCATTGCTATAACTAATAGATGTTCCGAAATATACGGTTCCGTTAGTAGTAACATTAAATGTTGTATAATTTGCACCGCAATAGTTAAAAGTAAATCCAATCGGGAGAGCTGTTTGTGTGCCATCATCACCAGCTGCTGTTGATACAGTTCCGGTTATTGCTGTATAAGTACCAGCTGCAGTCGTAAAGACATAATCCGCAGCAGTTTGCCCATAAGAAAACGCATTGCCGATTAGGCTAATCGTAATCATTAAAAGAAAAGTAATCTTTCTCATATATTTATTTGATTTTGGTTTTTATTTATTGAGTTTGCAAAGTTAAGTTTATTTAGAAAGAATGTCAATAGTAATTCATCAACATAAATGGATATTTAATAAAAA
>CAIQJL010000088.1 GCA_903872185.1 uncultured Bacteroidota bacterium
ATTTTTTTAATATAATTAATCTTACGAAAAAATTAAATAAACCAATAGATATTAGTGGCGGTGAACCTCTGATACATAAGGGTTTTCCTATTTTTATTGATGAAGTAATAAAAAATAATTTGATTTTATCATCCATATTCACCAATGGAACTCTTGTGGATAAACATATCGAATTATTGAAAAAAATTTATAATTACAACAATAATTGCAGAATATATGTAAGTCTTGACGGTTTTCAGAATTCCCATAATAAATTCAGAGGCGAAAATTCTTTTGAAAAAATATTATTTAATGCTAATTTGTTAAAGCAAATTGGTTTTAAAGTTTCTATAAATACAATTCTACATAAAGGTATTTCAAATGGCGACATCATTTCAATGTTTGAAATTTTAAAAAGTAGCAAATTTGATAGGTGGCGCGTAGATACACCTTTTAATACTGGTCGTTGGCTACATAACCAAAATTTAGGATTAGATTTAAAAGATGGTTTTAATATTTTTGCATTAATCTTAAAATATTGGCTTATTAATAAAAAACCTTTTGAATTGGAATTAAATCATACTCTAAAATATTTAGACAATAAGTTTATATTCCTTGATTCATTTTCTAAAAATGATTCTATATGTCCATGTAGAATATTAACTATTTGGCCTAACGGAAACATATCTTGGTGTCAAGATTTATATGAAACCGAATATATAATTGGTAACATAAGTCAAAATTTTGATGAAATTTATGAAAAATACAAATTTTATAAATCAATAACAATTAATGATTTATTAAATAATCCTGAATATTGTACAAAAAACAATGAATGTTTAGATTGTTGTTTTATTGATAATTGTGGCACCGGTTGCAGAGGTAATTCTATTTTTCAAGGTAAAGGATATTTGGGATTGGACGATGAAATTTGTTCGATTTATAAAAACGAATACTACAAAATTATTTCCGACACTTTAATAAAATTTAACCAATAAAATATAATCAATATGCACCATATATTTGTAGAAAATGAAAATACTATCTATTCCTTTGCTGAAAATAGTGTTGTTCAGTCGAGTGGAATTAATTTAAAAAAAGAGGATTTAATAAACAATCCAATAATTAGATATGTTAAAAGCAATCCGATTTTTTATGCTGGTATTGCATTAACAAACCATTGCAATCTAACTTGTAAACATTGTTCGGTTATTACTACTAAAAAGCCCAATGAATCAAATTTCTACGAAAAAGATGATATTCACGAATTATTAAATATCTTATACAAACAAGGTTTGACAAGACTTTCTATTACAGGAGGAGAACCATTTTTATATCCCCATCTTCAATATTTTTATGATATTTTAGGCAAATTAGGTATTGAAAGTAAAATCAATACAAATGGTACGGCTATCAAAAACAATATTTTAAGCCATATGATAAGTAATGGTTTAACAGAAATTGACATTAGTATAAATAGTTTCAAAGATGATTCTGACACATATATTGATAGCAAAAACTTCACAAATGTTAGAATTGAAACTATAAAACGGATTGTTGAGAATTTTAAAGGTAAAGTAAATATAACCGCAAGTTCAGTTCTTACAAAAGAGATTAGTAACAACTTAATTGAAATTGCAGATTTGCTTTCGAAAATTGGAGTTGATTCTTGGCGACTCAGAGAGTTAATGCAATCAACTAATGAAATAAAAAACATTCCATTAGATATTTTTAATGATGATAGTTTATTAGTAACTAATATTGGTCAACTTATCAAACAAGAATTTCCGGTTAGAATTTGGGGTTACTTATATGATACAATTAAAGAACAAAAAGTTACAATGCGTTGTGATAATTTAGAAAATAATTATTTATTTGTCGGAGCAGATAAAACAGTTGTTTGGTATTCAGGGCTTCGAAATTCAGAATTAGGTTATTGGAGTAATTATGATATAGGTGAAATAGCCTCAAAATTAGCATATTATAGACAAGAAACATTGTCTTTTCCCAAAAGATGTGAGTATTGTTCTGCAAAACAAATTTGCTTACTGTCACAGTTTGCAAATGAAGTATACATTAATCTCAAAAATCAGATATTAAGCAATAATAAATAGCAAACTATGAATATCATTAAAAATTTTTACAATGCAATTGCTTTGGAAAGTGCCAATAAATGGTACACAACCCCAATATTACAACCGCCTATTAGTGAGTTTATGAAATTGTCCTAATGTACTTGATTTAGGGTGTGGTGCAGGTTACGAAAGTATGCGGTTATCGCTGGCTGGTGCTACTGTTGTAGGCGTTGATTTTTCAAAGTAGGCGTTAAATATTGCGATAAATAGAAATCCTCAATCAACTTTTTATTTAATGGACTTTATGGAAATTTCGGATAAAATTGGAACTTTTGACGGTATTTTTGCGAGTGCATCCTTAATTCATAATAAGTCCTCAAAATCTTGGTTTAATTCTAAATATAATTTACTCTCAAATAAAAATTAATGGTATCTTTTTAGCAATATTTATAA
>CAIQJL010000089.1 GCA_903872185.1 uncultured Bacteroidota bacterium
AATGGACTGAATATGAGGCTTCTGGAAAAGAAATTAACACAACTGAATATAAAACAAATATTAAGTATTATCCAAATGGTGAGAAGCATGAGTTAACGTCATTAGTTAATAACAAAAAGCATGGTGAATTGTTATGGTGGTATGATAACGGTCAATTACAATTTCGTGAAACATATAGTGATGGTATAGCAGATGGTTTATGGACTACCTGGCATGAGAATGGTGAAAAAAGTATTGAAGGAAATATGAAATCTGGTAAAAAAGAAGGCATATGGACTGAATGGTTTGCAAATTCAAAAAAATCAAGTGAGTCAATATATAAAGATGGGCAGTTAGATGGAAAGTTAACAACGTACTACGAATCTGGAAATAAAAAAATGGAAGTAGGTTATGAAAATGGGAAAAAAATAGGTTCTCAACTCGAGTGGTATAACACTGGGCAAAAATCATTTGAAGGAATATGTAAGGAAGGAAAACTTAATGGTAATGCTGCACTTTATTTTGAGAATGGGAAAATCAGTCAGCAAGGAAATTATTTAAATGATAGAAGGGATGGATTATGGAAAACATGGGATGATAAAGGTACAGCAACAAAAGATTTGGTATATAAAACAACTTTAGAAAAATTTCCTAACGGAAAAATTAGCATTGAAGGAACTTTAGTAGGCGATAAGCATGATGGCCTTTGGACATGGTATTATGAAAATGGTCAGAAGAAATCACAAGAGAATTATGTTAATTTTAAACTTAATGGACCAAGTAAATCATGGTATGAAGATGGTCGTGAATCTTTTTCGGGTAATTTTATAAATGGTAAGAAAGATGGTTTAATTCAGAGCTGGTATCAAAACAGACAAAAAATGTCAGTTGAAACATGGGTTAATGGGGTACAAAACGGTGAATATAAAGAATGGTATGAAAACGGAAGAGTAAAAACTGAAGGTAATTTTATTGATGGATTAAAAGATGGCATTTTTAAAAGTGTTTATGAAAATGGCCAGAAAATGATGGAGATTAATAATGTAAAAGGTAAAGAAGATGGTACATATACCGAATGGTTTAAAAACGGCCAGAAGAAGATGGAAGGTGTTTTTAAAAATGGTACTAAAGAAGGTACATGGACAATCTGGTATGATAATCAACAAAAAAAATCTGAAGGGATATATTCTGCAGATAAAAAAGATGGTAAATTTTCATCATGGTTTAATGATGGAAAACTAAGATCAGAAGAGATGTTTAAAGAAGGTTTACAAAGTGGTAAAGCAGTTTTTTGGTTTCCAAACGGAAAAAAAGAATCTGAAGAATTTTATTCTGCTGGATTAAAAAGTGGATCAAGTTTACAGTGGTATGAAAATGGAAATCGTAAGTCCGATGAAATTTATTCAACAGGAAAATTAAATGGTGCATTTACATATTGTGACGAAAATGGAAAAGTAAAAGCTACAGGTTCTTACGCTAATGGAAACGAAGAAGGAAGATGGATAGAGTATTTTGAAAGTGGAAAAAAATCAAGTGAAGGAATTTATGCAGCAGGAGGGAAAACTGGAATTTGGTCGGAATATTATGAATCAGGTGCAAAAGCCTGCGAGGGTGGATATAAACTTGGAAAAAAACAAGGCATGTGGACTTGTTTCTATGAAAGTGGAACAAAACAAATTGAAGGAAAATATAATGCCGATCAAAAGGATGGTCCTTGGATGGAATTTGACGAAGGAGGAAATAAAATTAATCAGTATAACTATAAGAATGGTGTGGAAATGTAAGAAATAAATTTTTTAATAAAATTTAAATTAACCTAATAATTCCTGATTTTAGTATTGTTATGAATTACTTATTCTAAAAAAATAACATTATAGAATATTGCTTTATTCATCAAAAAAAACTGCCCATTCTGATTCTGCAAATTGACCTTTAAGTTCAGCGTAATTTTCAATTATATCAGATAGTTTACTGTTATTTATCTTAATAAAACGACTGCTTAATGAATGATTCTCAACACCAAGAAAACTCTGTACTTTTTTAAGTTCTTCATCAAGTTTAATTAATAGGTCTTCATAGTAAATATTAATAATACGATCTGAAGCAAAGCAATTATTATATTTATTGGCAAACTCATTTATTTTGATAAATTCTTTAAGGCATTCATTATAATCTAACCTAATTGTAAAGCCATCTGGAAGAATACTGTTTTCTTTCTTTTCAACCACTTTAGTAAAAGACTCAGCTTTATTGTTCTTGAAAAGGTATTCATTTTCTTTAGTAACAGCACCCCATACATTAGTTTTGGTGGCTATCATATCAGACAAATATAGTCTTAGAGTATTACGTCGTTGAAGATGTATGAATTTAACATCTGGTTGTTTCAATAAATAATCTAATACAAAAGGAAATCCTGTTTCGTATACTATTTTGAAACCAACAGCATTAATAACATTACTGTAGTTTCCAAAAACTCTGCTATCAATAAAATCAATCGGATATTTGTTCCGGTATTGTATTGTTCTTTTACAATAGGGTGAAGGGTAGCCAGGGTATATAAAACTAGTCCTTCCTTCTTCTAACATAGTAGCAAATGCAATAATAGCAGGATGTGAGCGAAGCATGTCAAGAAAGTAATTTGCTCCAGTACGTCTGTAGGTTAATAAAATAAATTTTTGATATGACCTGTTATTTCCAATCAGATGTTCATTAGTATATTTTGAATTAAAAAACCGATCATATATTTTATAAGGATTCATCATGAATTGCACCTTGTTATGAATTTATTTATTCTGTTTTTCTGAACTTATGAATGTGATAATCTTTACTTATTTCAATATTATAACCAAGCTCCTTGGCCGTATGAATAAGCTTTTGAGAATATTCTTGGTCATTACTTGAAATTAACGCAACTAACATTATTGCTCCGCCAGGTAATAAAATCTTATCAAAGAATTTTATCATCAATTTAAGGCAAGAATAAAATTCTTCACTTAATATCCATTTTCCGAAAATATGATGGTTCTTATAATTATCAATAGCATAATTAAGGTCATAGTATTTTATCAGAATAAGATTAATAGCGTCCTGACAATTTATAATATTAAATTTCATTTTTTCCAGTTCCTTGTTCCCATTTGTAAAACAGCTAAACATATCAATGCTTAATACATCTAATTTTTGGCGAAAAATATTAATTTTTGAAAAAGTATTGTATTTAATAATACTTTCTTCATGGTAGTTCGCCAATTCAGTATCTCTGATTTCTGACCATCTGTGATTATCAGGTGGATTAATCCCAATACCTGTACAATTATAGTTTCTTAGTACTTCTAAAAACTCTCCTGGACCAGTTCCAATATCTAAAATTTTGTAGCCTCCTTTACTAATCTCAGGCATGTATGAAGAAATATATTGCAATTTTTCATTAATACGTTTATCCCGATCAAATTTAACACTGAATTTCGGGCTTTTAATTATCTCATTATAAGTGGCCTCGAGTTCTTTTGGAATACTATTGAGCTTGATCATTATATAAAAACGCCGTAATTATTACTTTAAATACATGAATGCTAAATGCTTTTCACTTTCATAAAATGAAAAGTAAAAATATCAATTTTATTTATACTTTTTCAGCATTAATACTTGATGATAAAGAAAATTAAATCTTATATTATTTTATTATATGGTTTAGATTTAACTATTCTTAATTATTCTTGTTTTATTTACGGTAAGTATACTCATGTTGGCGAATCCCTTTTTTTCTTTTATAAAATCCTTAAAGAGTTTTGCCTCGATTGGAAATTTTAACATATTAAATTTGAATCGTAGAATAATAAAGGGAAACATAAACATATTTAACAAAAACACAAAGGGACGTTTTTTTAAAGTAAAAGTTTTATAAAAATGTGGATTAGCCATTAAAAAATAAAAATTTACGAAATTATCTAATACCTTATAGTAATCTTGTTTATACCATGGTGCTTCCATTTTATTTGAAAATCCAGTAATAAGTTCTGTAGTTGTTTGTGGTATTTTAAATCCTTTTTCTATACATAGTTGTCCTAAAGGAGTTTTGGGTATTGGATAATAAAACCTTATAATTGCTTCAGCCCGGGAATTAATAAGTATTGCTTTTCCAATAAACTTAATAGTATTCCATAAATCTCTGTCAGGGTCAAAAGGAAAACATATCATGGTGTGAAACCGAGGAATTATATTATGTTTTTTGCAAATTTTTATCATTAATAAATTTTCTTCAACCTTTACTTTTTTGTTTATAAGGTTAAGCACATCCTGATCGCCCGATTCTATACCCATAACAATTCTTCTTAATCCTGATTTATACATTAAATCAATATCTTCGTCAGAAAAATTATGTAAGAAATTGCCTACATGTGCATGAGCAGCCCATGTAAAAGAAAGCCCAGAGCTTATAATTTCCTTACAAAAATCTAAAACAAATATTTTTTTTGCAAAAAAATTATCATCCCAAAAATTAATTTGAGAAATGGAAGCTTTTTTAATGTAATATCTAAGATCTTCAATAATTTCTGGTAAATTTTTCGAAAACCATTTATTCCCATAAATCAAAGGCTCGCAACAAAAGCTACAGTTATTTGGACATCCTACAGATAAAAGGTATGTGAAAACACGAAACTCAGGCTTAACAGGACCTCTGATATCAATTAATTTGTTTGGATCGATAAGGGTTCTGTCAATTGGTGGAAAAGTATCAGGATTTACAAATGAAGGATTGGTATTAAGAATAATATTACCGTTCTTTTTAAATCCTATTCCAGGTATATCAGAAACATCTTCTCCGTTATACATTTTTTCAGTAAAAGCCTTAAAAGGTATTTCTCCTTGACCCATACATAAATAGTCGGCATAACCTTCGTTTAATAACATTTCGGGATAAAAGGCTGGAAACCATCCTCCCCAGATTATAGGTGCTTTTGTAATAGATCTAACTGTTTCTGAAAATTTAACTCCTCCAGTTACCTGATTACCCAGAATTGCGCTTACTCCAACAAATAGAATTCGTTCTTTTACATTGTTAATGATTTCTGGATAATTTGTATCAATTCTTTCGTCCAATAAAATTATTTCAATATTCAAATGCCTTATAACCCTTTCAAGGAAAAGCAATGCCCATGGATATGATGAATCATAACTATCAGGAATTGCAGAAGGAAAAAATAGAATAACTATTTTTTTACCCATAATTACATGTTTAATAACATGCAAATTACAACATATTTTGAATATACAAAATAATATGGTGAAATTTTAATGACAGTATCTATCATTAAAATAATGAAATAGGCTATTTACGTATGAGATTCCTGAAAATTATAGCCTCAAAAGGGTATTTCATAATATTCCATTTAAAACGCAAAAATATAAAAGGGTACAATAAAAAGGTTAGTAAAAAAACCAGTGGTCTCTTAATTAATGAAAACGACCGGTAAAAACCAGGTATTACTAACAAAAAGTAGAAATTTTCATAATAGTCGAGATATTTGTTGTAATCTTTTTTACACCATGGTGCTTTGTAATTAACAGTGAATCTGTGTGTGAAAAAATCCATCAACTCATAGGTAGAAGAAGGGGTTTTAAATCCTTTTTCTATACTTAATTGATATAAACTAGTATTAGGAATTGGAACAAAGAACCTAATTTTAACATACAATTTACGATCAATTAACAAAGCTCTTCCTACCAGATTTAACGTCATCCAGAAATCTTTTTCAGGATTAAGCGGAAAACAAGCAATTAAGAAGATCCTACTACGGATATTATATTTTTTTAGCAATTTAAGGATCTTAAGAGTGTCGTTTACTTGTATTTTTTTCTTTATAAGATCAAGCACTTCCTGATCGCCAGATTCAGAGCCTAATCTAATCTCTCTGCATCCTGCTTTATAAATTAATTGAATCTCTTCTTCCGAGAAATTTCTTAAAAAATAACCAATGTGAGCATAACCACTCCATGTAAGGTTAAGTTCTGATTTAATTAACTCATTACAAAAATCAATAACGAATTTTTTACTAGCGAAAATGTTTTCATCCCAAAATGTGACATTAGATATTGAGGCTTTTTCTTTGAAATATCGCAAGTCATCAATAATGTCAGGTATTTTTTTTGAAAACCATTTATTCTTGTACACCTGAACTACACTGCAAAACCCACAACTTTGAGGACATCCGGTACTAGCAAGGTAATCAATATTTCTTTGCCCCACGGGTACTTTTCCGTTAATATCTATCAATCGGTTAACGTCAATCAGATCCTTATTCACTGGTGTGAATGAGTCAGGGTGAGTGAAGTTTTCATTTGGATTAACGTAAACAACTCCTTTTTTTATAAAACCGATTCCAGAGATCTTTGAAACATCTTCTCCAGTTAGTATTTTTTCAGTAAATGATTTAAAAGGTAATTCGCCAGGTCCTACACAAATATAATCTGCATAACCGTCTTTTAAAATAATATCAGGAATAACTGTTGGAAACCATCCACCCCATATTACTGGCACATTGCATATGGTTCTTAATGTTTTGGTGAATTTTACTCCGCCTGCAATCTGGTATCCAATTATTGCACTTATTCCTGCAAATAAAAGGTTGTCTTTATTTTTTTTTATAATATCAGTATAGTCCGGATCAAGGCGTTCATCAATAAGTACAACATCAATGTCAAGGTGCCTGATCATTCTTTCAAGGCTTAATAAGGCCCAGGGTATATTAGTGAAAATTTCTCCCGACTCAATTAAAGGAAAAAAGAGTATGATCGTTTTTTTGTTCATTGTTAAGGATAAATTTGTAGCCCGAACGATTGTTATTTCTTTTAATAAAACTAATGAGTTAAATATCTAGACTTATTTATCGATATAGAAAAGAAGAAAGGACGCTCATTTTTTGAAGGTAAAATTTTCCTGAAAAGCATAGCTTCTATAGGAAACTTCATTAAGTTTAATTTAAATCTTAAATATATAATCGGATATATTAAAACATTTAGCAAAAATGCAAAAGGCCTAAATTTAAGCGAAAATGTTTTGAAGAAGTATGGATTTGCCCACAGAAAATAAAAAAATACAAAATTCTCCAATTTCTTATAATAATCTTTTTTATACCAAGGAGCATTTGTTTTATCGTATATGTATTTTATAAGATCACTTGTAGTAGTAGGAGAAACAAATCCTTTTTCAACGCTAAGATCATATAATGGTGTTTTAGGGAATGGTTTGTAAAATGCAACATCCAATTCAAGTTTATGGTCAATAAGTATTGCTTTTCCAATCATGTTAAGTGTTATCCAAAAATCTTTTTCGGGATTTAATGGAAAGCAAATCATAGTATGAAGACGTGAACGAATATTATGTTTCTTTAAAACTTCCACAACTCTTAAATTATCTTCTACTTTTAAATTTTTATTTACGAGGTCGATAACTTCCTGATCTCCCGATTCGGCACCAAATTTTATTCTTCTGCAACCCGATTTATATAATATTCTAATATCATCATCATAGAAATTATTTATAAAATAATCTACGTGAGCCTGAGCATCCCAGGTTATTGAAATTCCAGAATCTATTATTGCATGGCATAATTCCATTACAAACTTTTTACCTGCAAACAGATTATTGTCGCCAAAAACAATGTAGGATACTTTTGCTTTTTCTGTTAAATAAATAAGATCCTCAATAATTTCTGAGACCTTTTTTGTGAACCATTTTCCTTCATATGCAGTAGCAAGGTTACAGAAAGTACAGTGATTAGTACAACCTATGCTTGCAAGATAATCGAGTCCCCGCGATCCTTGTTCTACTTTTCCATTCAGATCGATCAGGCGGTTAACATCAAAAAGTGTTAAATTAATACGAGGAAAATTATCTGTAGGGATTAGTCCGAAGTTTTGATTGATATATTTTTTTCCGTCTTTTCTGTAACCAATCCCTTTAATATCTGAAATGTTATCACCTGCAATTATTCTTTCTGTAAAAGTCTTAAAAGCAACTTCGCTCTGACCAATAAAAATATAATCAGCATAATTGTCATTTAATATCATTTCTGGAAAAACAGTTGGGAACCAGCCACCCCAAATAACTGTAGCACCAGTTATAGACTTAACAGTTTCAGAAAATTTGATTCCACTTACAATCTGGTAGCCGGCTATAGCACTAACACCTGCAAAAAGCAATCTTCCCTTTGTTTTTTGAATAATATCTGTATAATTTCTTTCAAGTCTCTCATCAATAATAATTATTTCGAGATCGAGATGCCTGATCATTCTTTCAAGATATAGAATATTCCATGGATAAAATAAATCGTTACCTTTTGGATTGGAAAGAGGATTAAATAGGATAACAGCTTTTTTATTCATCGAAAGTTACTACTGAAAGTATAATTTAAGTTAGAATAGCAACAAATTTAGAAAATAATATCCGAAATATATGACATGTAATCATTAAGGTTGAAATGACACTTTTTTCATTACAATATAACGTTTTTTGATTTGTTAACAGAAATTGAATCTAAATATGTGCTTCTTTTTTCTGGTGGAAATATTTTTCTGAAAATAATTGCTTCTATTGGAAATTTCATGAGATTTAACTTGAAACGCAAATAAATAACTGGATAAAAGAATGCTGTCAAAATAAGTATTAAAGGACGATATATTAAAGGAAATGTTTTAAAAAAATTAAGTTTTGCAAACAATGTGTAAAAACTAACAAGGTAGTCCAAATCTTTATGGTAATTTCTTTTATACCATGGAGCTGCAATATATGTTGAGAAAGATGTTATGAGCTCGTCTATTGTATTGGGTTGTATGAATCCATGCTCAACACAAAGCTTGAATAATTCTGTTCTAGGTACTGGTTTAAAGAATTTAATGTTGGCTTCTACATTTCGGTCGATAAGTATTGCTTTCCCAATCATATTTAATGTTAAAAAGAAATCTTTGTCAGGATTTAAAGGAAAACAAATCATAGTATGAAGTCTTGTTAAAATATGATGTTTTTTTAATTTTTTTACAATTGCTAAATTATCTTTGACTGTAGTTTTTTTATTTAGCAGATTAAGTACTTCCTGATCTCCTGATTCAGCACCTATAACGATCCTTCTGCAGCCTGATTTATATAGTAATTGAATATCGTTATCCGAAAAATGTTTTAAGAAATAACCTACATGAGCATGTGCTTGCCAGGTAAGTTTGATTCCTGAAAGTATTAATTCATTACAAAATGCTAAAATGTGTTTTTTACTAATAAGAAAGTTATCGTCAATAAAAACAACATGAGTTACACCAGCTTTTTCATTAAAATATTTAAGATCTTCTATAATATCTTTGGTTGCTTTTGTAAACCATTTACCATCGGTAATCTCTGTTAAGTTGCAAAAACTGCATTTGTAGGGACATCCGAACGTTGCAATATAATCTATGCTTCTTAATCCATGAGCTACTTTACCATTAAGATCTATTAACCGGTTTGCATCAATAAGCGTTTTATCTATTTTTGGAAATTCATACGGATTAGTGAAATCACTATTAGGGTTAATAAAAATATTTTCATTGATTTTATATCCAATACCTGGAATATCTGTTACATCTTCACCAGCAATAGTTCTTTCTGTAAAAGTTTTAAATGGCAATTCACCTTGGCCTACACATATGTAATCAGTACTTTTTTCGTTTAAAACCATTTCAGAAAAAATAGTAGGGAACCATCCACCCCATATTACTGGAGCATTTGTTAAGAATTTTACGGCTTTAGAAAATTTTATACCTCCAACAACCTGGTATCCCAGTATAGCACTTACACCAGCAAATAATAAGTTGTTTTTATGTTTAATTAAAGTTGCCTCATAGTCTTTGTCCAATCTTTCATCAATTAAAATAAGCTCAATGTCCAAATGCCTTATCATTCTTTCAAGGTAAAGCAGTGACCATGGATAATTAGTGTAATTATTTTCCGGGTGTGGTGATGGGAAAAAAAGAATGACTATTTTTTTACTTATATTCATTTGTCTTTATAGTGTTTAGACGGTACATTGATCTTAAAAAGTAGACTAATTTACGTTATTATTTAAGTATTCTTGATTTATTTACAGAAATAGTATCAAAAAACATGATTTCTTTTCTGGATTTTGTGACTCTTTTAAAGAGCTTTGCTTCAATGGGAAATTTCATCAGATTAAATTTAAACCGGAAATAAATTAAGGGAAACAGAAACATGTTTAAAATAAATATGAATGGTTTGTATTTTAAAGGGAATGTTTTATAATATCGAGGGTTTAAAAACAAAAAGTAAAAATTCAAATAATTGTCTAATTCTTTATGGTAATCTCTTTTATACCATGGGGCAGTAGATTTATTTGATAAAGATGTTATTAACTCTTTGGTAGTTGAAGGAGAGACAAATCCTTTTTCTTCACAAAGCTTGTAAAGAGGTGTTTTTGGAATAGGTTTGTAGAATGTTATAATAGCTGCTAAGTTTTGATCAATAATAAGTGCTTTGCCAATCATGTTTAGAGTAAGCCAGAAATCTCTGTCTGGATTATTCGGAAAGCAAAGCATTGTTAAATAGCGAATACGGATATTGTGTTTCTTTAATACTTTTACAATTTGTAGGTTTTCTTTTACTTGGTTCCTTTTATTTACAAGATCAAGAACTTCCTGATCGCCTGATTCTGCTCCAACCTTTATTCTTCTGCAACCCGATTTATACATTAACTGTATGTCTTCATCGGTATATGTTTTTAAGAAAAAACCAACATGTGTCTCTGCGTCCCATGTCATTTTTAGTCCTGACAAGATTAATTCATTACAAAAATCGAGAACGAATTTTTTGGAAGCAAAGAAATTATCATCCCAAAAAGAAATATGTGTAATAGAAGCTTCTTCTCTGAGATATTTCAAATCATCAATAATTTCAGATATTTTTTTAGGAAACCACCTACTTCCAATATAAATGGTCATGTTGCAGAAACTGCAATTATGAGGGCATCCTGTTGAAGCGAGGTAATCTATGTCACGAAAAGCATTATTTGTATTTTCGTGTAGTTCAATTAGCTGATTAATATTAATCAGCGATAAATTTATCCGTGGAAACTTATCAGGATCGACAAGTTTAGAAAGTGGATTAATTATTACAGTTCCGTTTTTTTTGTATCCTATTCCTGCAATAGCTGTAATCTCTTCACCTGCAATCAATTTTTCAGTAAAACTTAAAAATGGTATTTCGCCCTGACCAATACACACGTAATCAGCATAGCCATCTTGTAAAATCATTTCAGGAAAAACAGTAGGAAACCATCCGCCCCAAATTACAGGTGCACCTGTAATCATTTTTATGTTTTCAGAAAATTTTATTCCTCCAACAATCTGGTAGCCAACTATAGAGCTAACTCCAGCAAAAAGAAGTCTTCCTTTGGTACTATTAATTATTTCAATGTAATCTTTGTTTAAGCGTTCGTCAATAAGTAATACTTCAACATCCAGGTGACGGATCATTCTTTCAAGATATAACAAAGCCCATGGAAATCCAGATTCATTAGATTCCATACTTGTTAAAGGGAAAAATAGTATGATGGCTTTTTTATTCAAACCTTTTTTTTATTGAAAGTTGTTATAACTTAAAGTGGATAGCCATATTTTTTAATTGATTCAATTTCAAAATTATTTATTAGTTCATTGTTAGATTCTTTGTAATATTCCCATATTTCTGATGCGAATTTTTCTCCAAGTAATTTGTCACTATTTATTTTTTTACCCCATATTGAAAATTTATTAAGCTTGTCAATGTTTTTATTGATAAGGGAATAAATAAATGGTAAATTCATTATATTATCTTTTGGGCTTGGACCCCTAGATATTAATTTATTGGTATGTCTCACAAAGGATGCAAGTCCTGAACGAAGTTTTTCATTTGATTTAGTAAATGATAATTCGTTTATGTCAATATCGAATCCATACTTTGTAATGTATTTCTGCAAAAACAACTTGTTGTTTTCTAGTAATTCTTCATAAACGTATACATGCACATTTTCTTTTCCAAATTGTTCCTGATACAGACGAATTAATTTAGGATAATTTAAAAAATCAAAATGAATAGTATTGTTATTTGTTACAGACTCGGTATTGAATAGTTTATTTATTTTAAAAGTGCAGCCACGTTTCAGGTAGCTGGAATAAAGGGAGGGGATAAACTCAAGCTGATTTCTTATGAAAAGAATTATTGTAGCTTCAGGAAACAAGCACTTTAAATGTTTTAGAAAAAAAGGTCTGTATTCTCCGTTTTTCCAGCACCCGTTTACCAAACCTGAAAAAATATGAGTTGCCACAATTTGTTGTTCTTTTTTGTTTTGTTCTTTGTTAGAAGCTATAGTAAAATATTCTTTATTATTAGATAATTCAAATGAAATATCATTGTAATATATAACATCAGCATTTTTAACTTTAGGATAAAACCGATTAATAAACCATGTAGTTGCAGTTTTAGGATAGCCAATATGTATTATCGTTTTTTTCAAAATTAAAGTAAAAATAAAATAAAAAAGGAATAAAACAATGATGAAAATTAGCTGTAAGTTTATTGGTGCTATTAATGATCAATTAATCAATGATTCATCTGAAATGCTAATAACCAATTATAATAAATTTTTATTTTTCTGTTATATTTTCTTCACCTAAAAGATTATGATATTCTTTCCAGAAATCATATGTCTCTTCTGAAAGTTTTTCATACATTTTATTAAAAGGAACAGCTTGTTTTACATATTCGTCGCCATGTTTTAAATATAAAAAATCATTAATGCGATACAACTGTCTTAATAATATTGCTTGATTAGCGAAAATCTGCTCCATAAGTTCCCTATCAGTAAGGGTAGAAATTCTTTTAAGTTGAATTTTATTATCAGAATTTGAATTTCTGAAAATGTTTTTTAAAAAATTTGCCATTGTGATATAACTGTTATAAATTAAGTTATTTAAGTGCGTTTTCCAATATAATATTATGGAAATATTATAACAAATTTATACTTTTTTTTAATAAAAACGCTTTGCTTTTTATTTATACCAAAATTGTTTTAATTTTTGATAAATTTGAAAACAAAATGAGCACACCTGTTATTCATATTGGTTATCCTAAAACTGCTTCAACGTGGTTTTTTGATTCATACTATAAGAAAATTAAAAATATTAATTTATTGTCTCCTGAATCATACTTATCGCAGATTCGTGCATCAAATTTTTTAGTCCCAATTTGTGAGGAAAATAAAATATTGGTGCTTGAGCACCCAGAACTCACCGGAGTGAAAAGATTTATTTGGAAAAATGGTGAGCAACGCGATATAATTGCAAATAATCTAAAGAAATATTTCCCAGATGCAAAAATTGTAATATTTTTAAGAAATCAAATAGATTCTCTTACTTCAGTATATATTTATTATGTAAAAAAAGGCGGCACCATAACACCTTCAAAAATTATTGACATGATGATTGAAAAGAAGCTGGAGTTTGGTCTTGATTTTTTAAAATACAGTGAACTTTTAGAGACTTATTATAATTTATTTGGAAAAAATAATGTGCATGTTTATTTATTCGAAGAATTTGTAACAAATAGAAAAACTTTTATTCAAAAATTTACTAAATTATACGGGTTTGATGTTAATGAGATAGACATTGATTTTAATCCTGTAAATGATAAATTGCGTTTAAACCTATTGAAAATATTAAGAGTTACTAATAAGTTTACCAAAAAAGATAATCCTTTAAAAAAATATTATTTTCATATCCCTTTTCTATATAACATTTTAAATGAGAAGCAATACATTTTGAATAATTGGAATATATTTGGTCGTAAAACTATTACAAATGATCTTTTTAGGCAAGATCAAATTGATTATATTAATAATTATTACAAAGAATCAAACAGAGATCTTATAGAAAAATATGGAATATCTGATATTGAAAAATTTAATTATTCAATTTAATTATTTTTTTAAATATCTTACGAAAAAAAATGGTAATTGTCTTATTGAAGCAACTATATATGTAAGTTTTAACCAATACAAAAATGAAGTAATTAAAGTTTCTTTTTTTGTAAATAATCCATGTTTGTTCATTAAAATTCCATAAGTTGAATTAGATTTAAATATTTCCTTTCTTATATAATTTCTTCGCCATTCTTCATTTATCCAATGTATGGCATACCAATTTGTAGGTAGTGTTATATTTTTAATTAAGTAAGTTCTTATTAAGTTCCAGCTATCATAATTAGTAAGTTCTAGAATGTACTTTTCAAGTTGTTGTATTTTAACTTCATCTATAAGAATTTGTATAGGTTTATGCCAGTCTTTATTTTCTTCATTAATTTCTATTGCTGCTTTTTCGTAACAAATCTTCATTAAAGTAGAATTTTTAGGACATTTCATAAGGTTACCAACAAGTTTAAGCTCATGATGAGTTCTAAAAACATAAGGTTGTTCGAAATCTAAAGGTTTTAAACAAGTAATATCCATATCTGTCCACCAACCACCATGTTCGTACAATAATTTGTACCTAAACAAATCCGAAAAACCACCTAAACTTCCTTTTCCATGTCCAAATTGATTTTTATATTTATATCTGAATATTTTGTTTTCAGGTATAATAGAATTAGCATCTTTTAAAATGACTTCTATAGGTAATTTGTTAGTTAATGGTTGATATGTCCACAAATAAAATGTGTGTCTATTTTTAATATATGAATTTATAGTTAATAACTCCATTTGAGAAAGAGAATTCCCAATCCATAAACCATGTACAATTATATTATCTGGAGTAATAGAATTCATTTATTTTCAAATTTTTGAGGATGAATTTTTTCAATGCAATCCCAAATATCCCACCCTTTTTTGTAAAATTCATTATAAACGTGTATGAAATTTGGAGTAATTTTATTGTTTTTTGTATGCGCTAAAATAATGTTATTTTTAATTATTGCTGAAACAGTAGGGTCTTTATAGTTTGTTAAAAAGTTATATATTTCAGGTAAGTACTTATGATTATTAAGATTATTTTTCCAAACTGCTGCTATTAGCGTTCCTTGATCACGGGTTTTCCAATATTGATCTTTAAATATTTCATTTGTCATGCAATGCCAGTCTTCCATAAAGCTATAAGATTCATCATTAAACAGAAACACACCACCGTTCCAATGATTCCAGTTAGCATCTGTAATATGAATTTTAAATTTTGTTTTTATTGCTTCTTTAAGATGATTGCAATGCCCTAAAGAAAATTCAGTTTTATCTGATTTTACCCAATTCCATTTAAAAATATTAAATTTATAGTTGGTTTCTTTATGTATCTTTTTTTTATAAAGATAAAGCGAGGGATATTTGTAGTTTTCATTCCCAATAATAAATGCTTTTTCTTTTTTATTTAGAATAATTTGGTCTTTAATTTTAATTTTTATTCCTATGTAACATAATAACATTCTTAATATTGGTAATAAGTTTTTTAATGGATGTTTTTGTATCTCGTCAAATAAACCAAAAAGTTTAATGATATTTACATTATTATAATCAGGAGGAAAGTTTTTAGATTTTATAACAGAAGCAACATTTTCTTCAAAACTTTTTAAATCATTTTGTTTGTTATCAAGACATGAGCAGTTTAAAGCAAATGCGCTAAATTCTTGTAAATTACTATGATCTTTTGCAAATGTTATAGGCGACACAAATTCATTAAAAATATTATTGCAATTTTTATTTACTGCAATTACATCACTATCTAAATAACAATATAGATTACCTTTTGGAAGTATTTTATGTAAAGATGTTTTTAACCAAATACTTGCTTGATGATTATTTAAATTTTCAGGTGTCTTTATATTTATAATGTTATCAAACTCTATTTTTAAGTCATTTCTGGATAAATCAGTAATTATTAACACTTTATTGTTCGAATAATATTGCAAATATTTTAGTGAAAATTGTAATTTATCAATGTGTTTATTTTCTCCACAAACAACAAATACAAAAATATTTTCACTTTTTTTTAAGTTCATTTTATCGGTGCAGGCTCTGTAAGCCCAATTTGTTTGGTAAGGTTTATTATTTTTTCGATATTTCTGATATTAAATTCATTTATTAGTCTATGAACTGGCATTTCAAAATAGAATACTAATGCATTTTTTAAAATTTCTTCATCTGATATTTTTTCAGAAATTTCGTTAAATATATTCTTCATTTTATTACCATATTCTGTTTTATCATACATGTCTGGATTTGAGGATAAAAAATCGAGAATTGAAGTTATAATTAGTTGAAGTAATTCTTTAGGTGTTTTGAATTTTAAATCGGGGTATTTATTTTCTCTTTCAGCTGATGCTTTTTGCCAGTTTCTAATTTGTGAAATAAGGTTTTTCACTCTATCATTATTTGTTTTACAAATTACAGAATCTCCTTTATAAATAGGTTTTTCTATATGGTCAGCAATTATTTTTAGTTCTTCAGAAGATAGATTCCAAAGTGATGTATAAGCTGGTATTATAACATTATTAAAAAGAAAAGGAATGTTTTTATTGTTCAAATAATTAATAATATCAGGTATTTCGTTCCAGTTCTGTCGCATAGGACATATTTTAACAGTAAATATCGTTCCTTTTCTAAGAGTATATTCGTGGTAATATTCCAAATTCTTTATTACTGTTTCAAAATTTGAGAAAATTCGAATTTTTTCAAAATTATCTTTATGAACAGAATCAAGGGAAATAGTAATATTAAAATCAAGTTTTTCGAGATAAGATTTAACACGACTGTTTAGTATTGTGCCATTTGTTGTTATTGAAATTCTAATATTTGGATTTACTTCATAAATTTTATCCCAAATATCGTAATATAATTTAATTAGAAAGACTTCTCCGCCAGTAAAGGCAGCTTCTTTTAAGTGGGGTAGGAAAGGGGTAAGTTTTTCAATAATTGAACTATCATATGGATTTTTAAAAACATCTTTTTGTTCACGGCTTTTTCTTACAGTTTGTGAATATTCACCATTGCACATTATGCATGATAAATTACAAATATTACTTATCTGGAAATCTATAGAAATAGGGTATTTTGTTTTGTTTATTGGTAAATAGTCGTATTTCCATGATCCCATTGAATAATAATTACCCTGATCGAAATACAATTTGCAATCCTGACAACCAAATGATAAATCATTATGTTTGATATGATCTCTTAGTTTTTCCATTTGAGGTCCAAACCATGCTTCTTCAAAAGTAGTGTCTGAGTAATTTCCAAAAACTATACTTTTATTATAATAACATGGAAGAATTTCACCGAATTCGGTAAAGAAAAGAGTTGAAAATGGTGCCAGACATAAATGTGAGCGCTTATTTTTGCTACGGATATTATTATATTCCTTTAGCTTATTTTTATTTAGGGAATTATATTTATTTTTACTCCACCACATTATTTAGCAGCTGTTAAAATACGTTGTTTAAGTTTGTCTTCAGAACTATTTTCAATTTCTGCAATAGTAAGTTCAATATTAAAAGATATTAAAAACGTAAGTACTTTATTTAACGATTTATTATCTAAAAGTTCAAATATTTTATCAAGTTTTCCTTTATATAATTCAAATAGTTCTGTTTTATGACTTTCAGTAAAGACCTTTGATTCAGAAATATATATAGATATTTTTGAATAAAGTTTTGATTTTAAATCTTCATTATTAATATTTTCTGAGGTCTCAATTGTTTTTGAATTATCAATCCAATTTTCAATTTGTAAACAAAATGAATCAAATACTTCCTTATTTTGTTTATGTACTATGTTATTTTTACTAAATACAGGTTGATTTTGAGTGATTGTGGTTTTTATTGTTTCAAGTTCATTTCTGCTTAAATTCCATAATGCAGTGTGTGGAGGAAAAAATATTGTATGTAAAATAATATTAATGTTCTTTTTGTTGCAAAAAGCAAAAAAGTCAGGTATTTCATGCCAGTTTAATCTTTGTGGGCAGAAATTCCAGAAAAATGAATTGTTTTTTGTTTGAGAATACTGTAGGAAATAATTCAGATTTTCCATAAATTTTAAAAAATCTGCATTTATTCTTATTTTTTCATATACTTCAGCGCTAATGCCATCAGATGAAATTGAAATATTGAAATTTCCTTTATTTAATAATAATTTTATTCTGTCAGTTAATATAGTGCCATTTGTTAATACTATAATTTTGCATTTTGGATTAATTTCAATTATTTTTTCCCATATTTTGTAATTAATCTCAATTAAAAATGGTTCTCCTCCTACAAATCTTGCTTCTGAGAGATGTGGAATAAATGATTCTAATTGTTCTACAAATTCGTCGTCGTATGGCGGCAAATATGGTTCTTCATTTTCGCGATTTTTTCTTATTAATGCAGAATTTTCTCCGTTACACATAATACATTCTAGGTTACAATTATTACCTAGTTCAAAATCGAGCATTACCGGCCAATTGATTTTTGTTGGTTTTAAATAATCATAATTTGCTGCACCAATACTATAATAATTACCAGTTTTAATCCCTTCGTTACAATAACCACAACCACGACTTAAATCATTAACAGAAATTGAATCTCTAAGTGATTTAATATTAAACCCATTCCAAATATCAACAAGATTATTATTCGGATATTTACCTAAAAGTAAAAGTCTATTATAACAACATGCTTGAACATTGCCTGAAATTGTAAAGCGTAATGAAGTAAATGGCGCCTGACATAATCTTCCTGATAAATGTTTCTTCTTTTTAAATTGAACATAGTCCGATATCTTATCGGATTTTGTTGAAGAAAGAATATTTTTTTTACCAAATAACATATAATTCAATTAAAGCCACTTATTATACCATTTCTCAAGAACAGTTATTTTCCATAATCTCCAGTAATCAAAATTATTTAATAATATTTTTAAATAATTATTCTGAATAATTCCATCTTTAACTAACCTACTACTTTTTAAAGCAGAATTATAAAAGTCAATTTGCATATAAAAGCTATCTGGTCCAACAAATCCTTGTTTTTTACGGTTAAGAATTTCTTTAGGCAGAACATCTTTAATCAGTAAATATAATAGATTTTTTTGTTTTGAATTTTTATAATAAACCGATTTGTCTAGTGAAAAAAGATATTCAACTAGTTCATGATCAAGAAAAGGAAGTCTTACTTCAAGAGAATTAGCCATACTTGCACGATCAACTTTTGTAAGAACCAGTTCAGACATGAAAGTTTTTAAATCTAAATATTGAAAGGCTTTAAGTGGATCAATTTCTTTATTATAATGTTGATAATAAAACCAAAAAGGTTCATTGGGAATATGATTGATTAAGTCAGGGCTTATGATATTCTGTAAAATGTTTTTATTAAATAAGCCCATTGCCATTGCATTAGAATATCCTTCAACTCCAGTAAATTTATAACTATTTATATTTTTCTTGAGAATATCAGAGTTATAAAACTGGTTTCGTTTCATTAAATCAGAATGCCAGGTATAACCTGCAAAAATCTCATCTGCACCTTCTCCAGAAATAGCTGTTCTTACTGTTTTTGATGCTAGTTTGCTGACCTCGAAAGTTGGTTGAATTGAAATGTCAGCAATTGGTTCGTCGTAACAGTCAATTATTTCGTCAAGGTTATTAATAATATCGTTACTTAATATCTTTGATTTGTGTTCAGTGTTAAAAATATTTGATACAATTTCTGCATATTTATGTTCGCTTTTATCCCAATTCTCGAACCCAATTGAAAATGTTTTTGTAGGATAATCTATTTTGTTAAGGTAGTATGTTATAGTGCTCGAATCGTAACCACCGCTTAAGAATGAACCAATTTGGACATCACTGTTAATATGCTCATTTACTGAATTTGATAGAAGTATATTTATTTTTTCTGTAGCTTCTTCAATAGAAATTATCTTATTGTCAATATTTAGTTTCCAGTATTCTTCAATTTTCAAACCTTGTTTCCAGTTAAATGTAACAAAGTGTGCAGGTGGTATTTTAAAAGTGTTTTCCCAAATTGTTTTAGGAGATGGAACATATCTATATACAAGGAAATCAGAAAAGGAACTTATGTTTGGTGTTTTTATAAAATCTTTATCAGTAACAATAGACTTTAATTCTGATCCAAAAACAAAAGTATTATTGTTAAAATAATAATATAATGGTTTAATACCAAACCTATCACGTGCTAAAAATAATTCTTCTTTATTTGAATCCCATATTGCAAATGCAAACATACCTTTTAACTTATTCAGAATATTTTCCCCCCATTGTTCGTACCCGTGCAGTATTACTTCTGAATCTGAATTTGAATAAAATTTATGACCTGCATTTTCTAATTCTAATTTTAAGTTTTTATAATTGTAAATTTCTCCATTTGCTGTAAGCCATAATGTGTTATCTTCATTATGCATAGGTTGAGTTCCAGTAGATGATAGATCTATTATTGCAAGTCTTCTATGACCTAAAGCAATATGAGAACTGTTAGAGAAAAATGAATCCGCACCATTTGGCCCACGATGAGCAAGAGTATCTCTCATCTTATTAAAGTTTTCTCTATGGATGGCTTCTTTTAAATTATATTTACCTACTATTCCACACATAAAGAAATTAATACAAATTGTTATTGTTTTTTTATAAATTGACTGAAATTATAAAATATCTCTAAATGCAATACAAAAAAAGATCTAAAGAAATACTTAAACATGTAATTGAGCAGAAATCCAAATGATTGCTTTTTTGTTGCAGGATTAAAAAGTATTTGTTTGTATTCCTTAACAATTGCTTGGTTTAAATCAATATCGTACCAAGCATAGAATTTGAATTTATATAATAGTTTTAAAATATTTACATTTGAAATTTTAAATTTATTATATTCAAATTTTTTCGAAAAGCCTTCTGGGTGATCATTATATACCGACCAAGTTTCATTAAAATATTTAAATTTACTTTTTCTTATTAAATATAGATGAAATCCCCAGTTTAAAGAAAGGTTTATTTTAGAAAATTTACCTATTATATCGTTTAAAGAGCTATTATAAAAGACCAAAGATGCAGTTGGGATGATGTTTCTTTGCATCAAATGCCATGGGTGAAAATCAGATAGGTAACGATTAAACTGTGAATATGTTTTATATTCATCATGGGTTTGTATTTTTGCAAGTTTTGGTGCTCCAGTTATTTGGTTTGTGCTATTTATTATAGCATCATGAAAACAACCTGCATAATCTTTATTCTGTTCAAGAAAATCTATTTGTTTTTGAAGTTTTAAAGGGTTATTCCAATAATCATCACCTTCGATGATAGTAAGGTATTTACTTTTATTTTTTACAAAACTGTAAAATGTAGAAATTACTTTCTCAATTCCAATATTTTTTTCTTGTATTAAAGTTGAAATAAGCTGAGGATATCTTTCTTTATAAGATTTTATAATTTCAACAGAGGAGTCAGAAGATGCATCATCAATTATAACAATATGATGCTTATAGCTTAAGTTCTGACTTAATACACTTTCAATAGTTTTTTGAATAAATATTTCTTGATTATATGAAATAATTACGCTAATAATATCAAATTCATATGTTTTATTAGCAGACATTTTAGATAAAATTTCTTTTTAACCTATGCAAATATAAACTTTTAAGTAGTTTTATCAATTAGATAATATTAATAATCTGATTAAAATGAATAATATAATTATTAAAAAGTTCTTCCAGCTTGCTTTGTGAAATTTATTATTTTTTCAAGACTTCTAATATTGAATTCATCAACAAGCCTGTTAATAGGGAGAGAAATATAATAGCATAGTGCTAGTTTATACTGTTCTATATCCTTTATCTCATTTTGGCAGGTGTTTATTGCTAATTCAAAGAATAAATTAAAGCGTTTTTGTTCTTCGGGTTTAAATGATTTTGAATTATTAATGTATTCAAAAACTTTTGTAAATAGAATGTTTTTTAGTTTTTCAGTTTCAAAAGTTTCAATAAATGGATATTCTATTTCTCTTAAAATTGCTTCTTTGTACCAGTCTTTTAATTGTTTAATGAGATTTTCATAATTTTGATTATTCTGTTTTTGATTTTTTGTATTGTTTTCAAAACGGAATCCTGATAAATAATTTACTATTTCATTGATTTCGTCAGATTTCAGGTTCCATAAAGAACTATATGGAGGAAAAATTACCGTGTTAAAATATGATTCAACATCTTTTTTATTTAGAAAGTTTATTATTTCAGGTATTTCTTTCCAGTTTTGCCTTAAAGGACAAATTCTAACAGAGAAAAAAGTTTTCTTTCTTTTAGTATATTCTAAATAGTAATCAAAGTTGTAGAAGGTTTCTTCGAAACTAGCATTTTTTCTTATTTTCTCATATGTTTCTTTGTTCACTGAATCAATAGAAATTGTAAAATTAAATCGAAGTTTCTCTAGAATCTTTTTAATACGGTCATTTAATACAGTTGAATTAGATGTAACCGAAATCTTAACAGATGGATTAATGTTATAAATCTTTTCCCATATTTCGAAATACTGATTTATTAGGAATGCTTCACCTCCGCTGAAATTTGCTTCTTTAAGATGAGGAATGAAAGGGTCAAGCTGATTTATAAAATTTGAATCGTAAGGATTTATATAAGGGTTCTCCATTTCTCTATGTTGCCTGACTGAAATAGAAAACTCACCATTGCACATTATACATTCCAGATTGCAAATATTGCTTATTTGGAAATCCATTGTTACTGGATATTTTGATGACCATCCTGAAAGATAATCATATCTCCATGTGCTTGCAAGATTATAGTTATTAGTCTCTATATGGCGTAAACATTCTGCACAACCTAGGCTGAGATCATTGTTAATAATATGTTCGCGAAATATTTCTGCTTTTTTGCCAAACCAAATTTCTTTAATTGAATCTTCAGGGTAATGACCTAGTAAATATTGTTTGTTGTGCCAGCATACCATTATATCTCCTCCTATAAAAAATGTGAGTGATTTAAATGGAGCATAACATAAATATTTTTTAGATTTTGAATTTCTTGTTTTATTGTATTTTCTAATAATATCATTATCAATTGACTTAAATTTAGAATTATCAGATAATATTGATTTAAAAAATTTCATTTATTTTCTAGTTCTTTAAATATTTATAAGTCTCTAAATCTATGCAAATTTTTTATTAATAATAAAAGTCCTTCTTCATCCTCTCTGTATATGTTTTCAATTATTTTACTTTCTTTATAACTGCAGATTAGTTGTAACCCTTTTAATTTAGTGTCGTTATTCGGAATATTGTTAAATGCATTTTTAAGTTTAGAAATGATGTTAGTTTCTATATTGTTTTCAGATGTTTTATTATTTATACCTGCATAATAATTATTAATTTTTTGAAAAATTTCATTTTCTGTTTTCATAATTTCTATTGGATCAATTTCTATAGGTTTATAGTTTTCCCATTTTAAAGCAATTTTATACCAGTTTTCGAATGTATTTATCAGATTTTTGTAAATTCTTATATTTTCCTTGTGTAAGTGATTGTGTATAATAAATTTTGTGTCGGATAATTTTTTAATAATTTCAATAATTTTCTTTGAATCAAGAACCCATAGTGCGTTTTTACCAGGAAACCATACAGTAGAAAAAAAGATATTTATTTCATTTTTATTGCAAAAATTTATAATGTCAGGTATTTCATGCCAGTTTTGCTGCATTGGACAGAACGAAAGGCTAATATAATTCTTGTTTGTATGGCAGTATTCCTTGAAAAATAAAATGTTTTTTAAAGTTTCATCTAATGAAGCGTTTACTCTTATGTTTTTATAAGTTTCTTTGTTAAGTGAGTCTATTGATATACCAATATTGAAAATTCCACCATTGAGAACGTTTTTAACTTTTTCATTTAAAATTGTGCCATTTGTTTGCACCATAATATTGCATGAAGGGTTTATTTTGCGAATTAGTTCCCAAATGTCATAATAGATTGGACTGATAAATGGTTCTCCGCCTGAAAAAAGGGTGTATTTTAAATGTGGAATAAATTCTTCTAATTGTGATAGGAAATCTTTCCCGTATGGACTTTCAGTAGGTTTACGATGTTCTCTTTTAATGGCAATAGTTGATGAGAAATCACCTATACACATCGAACACTCAAGATTACAAAGGTTGCTGATTTGAAATTCCATATAAGTAGGATATTCTGAGTGCCCAGGATATTTATCATATGTTGAAATCAAAGTTGATTTATATTGTTTGTTATATAGTGAGTATTTACATTCATCACAGCCATTAATGAGTTCTTTATTTTCTATCTGATTTCGAAAATATATTGCCTTTTCACTATTCCAAATTTCTTTAAGAGATTTTTCATTAATATTTCCCAAAGAATATTTTTGATTAAAACAACATGCATACACATCGCCCTCAGCAGAAAAAAACATGTTTTTAAAAGGGGCATTACAAAGGTGTTTTCTTGCTTTTAGTGGTCTTGTTTTATTGAAGTTCTTAATAATATTTATAGGTAGGGCATAAGCTTCATTATTTTGAAGCTTATTATTCTTTTTAAAATATTTATTAAGAAATTCTGTTATCATTTAATTTCTAGATTTAAAAGTAGATACTGAATTTAGATAATTGTTATCCAATCCTGAGCTGATCATCTTTTTAAACAATCTGGCTTCAAAAGGAAACTTCATAAAGTTTAATTTTATTCTTAAAAAGAGAATAGGAAAAATAACAATATTTAAAATAAAAGCAAATAATCTTAGTTTTAATGGGAATTTCATAAAAAAGAACGGATTAGTAAAAGGGAGGTAGAAGTTTATAAAATCATCTAATTGTTTATGATAATCACTTTTATACCAAGGTGCAGTGAATTTATTTGCAAAGAAAACAATTAAATCATCTGTATTTTCAGGATATTTAAATCCATGTTTAAGGCAAAGATCATAAAGTTCAGTTTTCGGAATAGGCTTAAATAAATTAATGTTTACATCTAAATTTCTGTTAATTAGCTTTGCTTTGCCGATTAAATTTAGAGTCATTTTAAAATCTTTGTCTGGGTTTATTGGAAAGCAAACCATTGTGAAATAACGAATGTCGATGTTGTGTTTATTTAGTTTTCTTACTATTTCTAAATTGTTTTTTACAAAGGTTTTTTTATTAATTAAATCAAGAATTTCCTGATCGCCTGATTCGGCACCTATTTTAATCTTTTTGCAGCCTGATTTATGAATGATATTAATATCTTCATCAGAAAAAGTCTTTAAAAAGCTATTAGGATTTGCATTAGCTTCCCATTCAATATTTAATTCAGAATCTATAATGGAATTACATAACTCAAGTATAAATTTCTTATTTGCAAAAAAATTATCATCACTGAAAGAAACATATGAAATATCATATTTAGATTTAAAATACTTTAAGTCTGTAATTATTTCGTTAACTTCTTTTGGGAACCAACTCCTACCAAAAATGTATACTAAATTGCAAAAGGCACAATTGTGTGGACAGCCTAAAGTAGCAATATAATCAATGCCTCTAAAACCGGTTTCTACTTTTCCATTATAGTTTATAAGTGCATTTATGTCAATTAAATCAAAATTAATTTTAGGGTAATTAATAGGATTGCTTAGTTTGGAAGCAAAATTTATTTTTAACTCATTATTTGTTTTATATCCAATTCCATTAATTTCATCAACATTTTTTTGATTTAACAAATGTTCAGTAAACATTTGAAAAGGAATTTCACCTTGTCCAATACAAATATAATCAACGTAGTTTTCTTTTAAAATCATTTCAGGAAACACAGTAGGAAACCAGCCCCCCCAGATAATTGGTGATGATGAAACAGATTTTACTTTTTTTGAAAATTTTATGGCTCCAGTAATTTGATAACCAATCATTGAGCTTACTCCTGCAAATAAAAGGTTGTTTGCGTTATCTTCAATTATTTTTTCGTAATCTTTTGTTAATCTTTCATCAATAAGAATAATATTAATTTCTAGGTGCCTAATCATTCTTTCAAGATAAAGCAAAGCATAAGGAACATTTGAAGCTACATTATTTGATTCAAGTAGAGGGAAAAATAATATAACTGTTTTTTTCATTTTTTAAATACTTTTTTTTATATAATAAAAGTAAATATTTTTAGTTGAAATTTATTAATTAAAATATTTCGCAATTGCATGCTATCATTAAATTGTGATCGTGTGATATTGAAATATCAATATTCTGATTGCTATTTGTTATTTTTGGAAAACCATTTTCAGTATGTGTTATTTGCCAATTCTTACTTTTAAGAAAACTTTTAAAATATGGGTTAGAAAGGCTTGAATTATTTAAAATATTATTTCTAAAGAAGTGGTGATGGGTTTTGTTAAGAGTCTCTAATTTATTTGAAGCATAGGAGTATACAAATTCATTATTGATTTGTGAGTTAAAAAAATATCTTTTATTATTAAAAATTGCTGTACCTGTATGAGTTTCATTTTCTGAAAAACAATATTCAGTAACTGTAATGTGTTTTGGAGTAAAAGCTTTTTTATATCCTTCTTTACAAAGAATTTTGTAAATGCTTTCTTTTATTGTCCATGCAATTATTAAATTAATATGATTGTGTGTATAATTAAATAATTTTATTTCATTATCAGATAATATTTTTTTAATAACATTATTTCGTGAAAATGTTTGGCTGTTATTTTCAAAGAACATTATATCATTTCCAATAAATGTCATTTTTTTAATTTAGTTATTTCAGAAATAATATTCATTGTATCCTTTACTGATATTATCTTTTCAAGACTTTTGTCATCAATTTCTATATCGTATTTTTCTTCAATATCTAGAACAATATCCACAATGCGAGCTGAATTTATTCTCAAATCTGATATGATTCTCGAATTTTCTTCTGCTTTGTCAACTAGAGCTTTATCGAAAGCATATTTACGTATGATTTCTTTTACTTCTTCGAATAAATTATTCATGGCTTATATTTTTTTAGAATTAAACAGGTATTTACATCACCAAATCCAAAGCTTGCTTTTGCTATGCAATTTAATGAAATATCTTGTATTAATTGTTGGGGGATGCATGATTCATTAATAATTTCCAAAATATTTGGATTTAAATCTTCGCAATTAATTGATGGATGTATATAATTATTTTTCATTTGAAGTAATGCAGCAATACTCTCAATTGCGCCTGCAGCACCTATGGTATGCCCAATAAGTGATTTTGTTGAATTGATTATTGGAAAGTCTTTGCCTTTTCTGTTTAGGGCTTTACTCCAATTTTTAATTTCTAAAGTATCTGCCATTGTTGAGCTTAAATGTCCCGAAATATAGTCTATTTCGTTTGCCTCAATTTCACTTTCTTTTAATGCACCGTGAATACATCTAATAACTCCTTCAGATGAAGGCGCAGTCATACTACCACCATTTCGCTGACCACCAGAATTAATATAGCCACCTTTTATTTCAGCATAAATAGGAGCATTGCGTTTTAACGCAGATTCTAATTCTTCTAATAAAAGAATACCTGCACCAGCAGCTGGAACAAAACCACTTGCTGTTTCGCTCATTGCCCTGCTTCCTTTTTCTGGATCATTGTTATGCTTGCGTGTTGTTACTCTAAGCGAGTCAAACGGTGACCAGTGCCATGGTGAATATGGCTCAGATGCGCCTGCAAGCATTCGCTCTGCTTTTCCGTATTTTATTCTTTCAAAAGCTTGAATTATAGCTTCTGTTCCAGTACTACATGCAGACGAATTAAATGTAAGTTGGTTTCCTAATCCGAGTATAGAGCTTAAAGTTGCAGAACCACCACTTAGCATGCTGTGTTCAACAATTGTACTCCGAAGCTTTTTTATGCTTTTTTGATTTGTTATAGGAAAAATACGTTCGCCATATATATCTATTGTACCTATTCCACTTCCTATAACTGCACCAGTATTATAATCAACTTTATCATCTTGGCTAGGAACTGATAAACCAGCATCTGCCCATGCTTCTATACCTGCTAATACTGCAAATTTAATCATTGAACTAGCTGTTTCTAGCCCATATGTTTCTAAATATGAATTAAATTTATTGTTTGATGTGTCTGGTATGCCTCCAATTTGACAACCAAATTCAAGCTCTTTAAGTTCTTCTATATGTTTAATGCCGCTTTTACCAGAAATTAATGCATCGTTAAATGCTTTTATACCTGAACCATTAGGTGCAATTACTCCAACTCCAGTTATAACTACTCTTTTCATTAAATTTCAATTAATTTTAATAAAAG